>SKYL01000237.1 GCA_007127935.1 Halorhodospira sp.
AATACTTACTACAAGGCGCAGGTTAGCTTCAGCCAGCCTTCGTTTTGCTTCTTCATCACCGTTTTCAATTTTCTTAGCAAGCTCTATTTCTTCTGCTGCTGATAAAAGTGGTACACGGCCAATTTCTTTTAAATACATGCGGACAGGGTCATTTATTTTTATTCCCGGAGGAACACTTAAATCACTCAAGTCAAATTCCTCTTCTTCTTTAGCAACTTGCTGGAGACTTGGAACTGTTTCTGTTTCGTTTGATATTTCTACCCCCTGCTCACCAAGGTATTCAAAAAACTCATCCATTTGGTCTGAGTCCTGGTCAAAGGCTGCAAGACGTTCGGTAATATCTGTATAGGATAAAACCCCTCGTTTCTTTCCCAGCTCTACTAATTGTTCCTTAACTTGATCGATGGTTAAATCACCTTCCGCCATCGGACGTAGTGGTTTGTCAGCCATGCGACCCCTCCTTCCTATAATTCAAGACAACTTCTGCATTTTATATTTTTTTCAATGCTTGATCCATTTTTATTATTTCCATTCCTATAGCAGCTGCCTTGCCAAATTCTTCAGCTTCTTCTGCTTGTTTTCTTGCAATCTTGAGTTGTTCAATTTCCAGTCTTTTCGGGTATTTGTTTATCTGTTTTATATAATCGTCCAGTTCCCGCTCAGACAAATCATCACTTATTGTCATCATCGCAAGTTCCGTACTAATCCGTTTTAAACTTTCATCCTCCAGCCGCTCAATAAAGTTTGAAGGGTCAGGATTTAATCCTTCACTGTAAAAACTGTAAAGATAGGCTGCTATAGCCTGGTGCTCATCTATGTTAAAGGCGCTTCCCACTTTTTCCTGAACCTGGGCAGCCACACTTTCACTTTGCAGCATATGTGCTAACAACTGTCTTTCAGCATTTTCATAAGCAAGCTTTAACTTTTTTTGCGGCTTCATGAAATCATATGATTCAGATGATGATTTATATTCACGTTTTTCTTTTCTTTTTTGTACTTTAAAAATTTGTACTTGCTCCTGTTTCAAGGCTTCTAATGAAAGTGAAAATTCTTCTGCAAGCTGTCGTAAATAATGATCCCGTTCAACAGCTCTTGTAAGCTGGCTGATCTCTTTAAGTACTGTATGAATATAGTCCATTCTCTCGCCTTCATCAAGAAGATTCTTTCCCCTGCGAAGGTATTGAAATTTAAAGGCCATTAAAGTCATACTTTGAGAAATGACATTTTGATTGAATTGTTCGGGTCCATGTTTTTGTATATAATCATCCGGATCATAGCCTTCAGGTAGCCTGGCAACACGAACTTGTAATCCTGCTTCTTCCAGTACTTTTGCATTTTTAAAAGTGGCATTCTGACCTGCATTATCAGCGTCATAACAAAGGATGACCTTATCTACATTCCTGCGAAGCATTTTCACATGCACATCAGTTAATGCAGTTCCTAATGTTGCAACTCCATTCTCTATACCCGCTCTCCACGCCGATATAACATCCACATAACCTTCAAAGAGAACAGCCTCGCCTTTTTTGCGCATCATTTGGCGGGCCTTGTGAAAATAATAGAGTATGTCACTTTTGGTGAAAACGGATGATTCAGGACTGTTTAAGTACTTAGGATTTCCCTCCTTTAGTATACGTCCACCAAATGCAATAATTTCACCATTTTTATTCCATATAGGAAACATAATCCGGTCTCTGAAACGATCATACGTTTTTTTGTCGAAATCCCTTACAGAAAGTAATCCGCTTTCTGCCATTTCAGTAAGAGGTAATTGACGTTTTTCTAAAAAGTTGGTTAAGAGATCCCAGGAGTTAGGCGCATAGCCAATTTGAAAGGTGTCTATTGCATCCTTCGTAAAACCGCGTTTCCGCAAATACTCCCGTGCTTCCTTTCCTTCGTCAGTGCTGGTCAAAATATGGTTATAAAACTTCGCAGTCAGTGAATGACCTTCGAACCAGTATTTCAGTGATTCATTTCGTTCATTAGCAGCTGCGCCAGCCTCCTCCGCTTCAGGAAGAGAAATATTTACACGCTTTGCCATTTTTCCTACAGCTTCTACAAAGGAAAGCCCTTCCGTTTCCATTATGAAAGAAAAAACGTTTCCCCCTGCCCCGCAACCAAAACAGTGATATAACTGTTTATCAGAAGATACTGAAAAGGAAGGTGTTTTTTCCCCATGAAAGGGACATAAACCTGTAAGGTTTCTGCCTTGTTTTTTCAATTGAACATACTCACTTACAACGTCCACAATGTCAACGGATTTTCTTATATCTTCAATTTTTTCTTCCGGTATTCGCGGACTCATTGTTTTCACCAGCCTTTTACCCTTCTTTTTATAAAAGGGATGGCGTATATAGTTTCGCCTTTTCTGTCAAAAATCCTGCTTATTTGACAAAACTTTTTCTAATTCATCTTTAAAAGCGGTACGATCGTCCATACTGAGCTTTTTTGGCCCCTTTGTTTTTTTCCCTGCTCTTCGATGCTTTGCTGCATGATGTCTTGAATCCAATAAATAGTCAATCTCCCTGTCAGTGACAAACCTGCCTCTTGAATTGAGCACTTGAATGCCTTTTGGAAGTAACAGGCTGGATAATCCCAGGTCATCGGTAATTGCAATGTCCTCTCTCTTAATTTCATTTGCAATTTTTAAATCAGCTGCCTCTTTATCCTGATCGACTAAAAGACGGGAAACATAAGGTGGAAAAGCTTCTTTACGGATGTGAGCGTAGGAAGACACAAAAACAACCTGAATGCCAAAAGTTTTTGCAGCATCCAGTATTTCAGGAACTACAGGACAAGAATCTCCATCGACAAAAATCTTTCCTATTTTCTTTTGCATACTTTTCTATTCTACATCCTTTTAAATAATCCTTCTTTCTTCTCTGTTCTTATCATAAGAAATCTCATTTACTATCTTTACCAAAAAAACGAGAAAAAGTCTTGACATTTAGATTTTATTTGTTCTTTTATTCTTTATGCCCAATTTAACTAAAATATAATATTAAATCACAATATTTCATTATATAGCAACATCTAAGGTTTTGCTATATATTTGCTTTATAATTTTAATTGATATGGAACAAAAGATGTTTTTTGTTGACA
>SKYL01000104.1 GCA_007127935.1 Halorhodospira sp.
CGGAGAAGATCTACAGCGACGGCGAGAACCGGCCGAAGCTGGCGTTGGGACCGGGCGGCGAGATCTACGTCTCCTGGGCCCGGGCCACCGGTCCGCGCGCCGGCGACGTCCGCTTCGCCCGCTCGCTGGACGGCGGGCAGAGCTTCGAGCGCCCGCAAACGGTCAACGACAACCGCGACATCATCGCCCACAGCTTCAACTCGATGACCGTGGACAGTGAGGGCCGCATCTACATCACTTGGCTCGACCGCCGGGACGCGATGGCGGCCCTGGCCGAGGACCGGCCGTATCCGGGTACCGCGCTCTACTACGCCGTCTCCACCGACCGGGGGGCCGGCTTCGCGTTCAACCGGAAAGTCGCCGACCACGCCTGCCAATGCTGCCGGCTGGCGCTTGCGGTGGACCGGGACGACTCGGTTTTAGTGTTGTGGCGGCACATCTTCCCGGAGAATATCCGCGACCACGCCATCGCCCGCTTGACCGTGGATGGCGCGAGCCGCGGCGAGGGCGGGTTCCCGGTCCGCGCGACCTACGACGACTGGCATGTGGAAGGGTGCCCGCACCACGGCCCCGACATGGCCCTCGACACCGGCGGGATCGCCCATATGGTCTGGTTCACCGCCGGGACCCGCCACCGCGGTGTCATCTATGGACGGGTCGACCCCGAGACCGGCGAGCGGGACGGTGAATACGTTCTAGACGCGTCCAGCACGGCATCCCGCCCCCAGCTGCTCATCGATCAGGAACGGATCTACGCCGTATGGAAGTCATTCGACGGTGAGCGAACCCAGCTTCTCCTGAGCACCTCCGACGACCTCGGGCGGAACTGGTCCTCTCCGGTGGCACTGGCCCACGCCGCGGACGAGGCGGACTACCCCCTCCTGATCCGCAACGGCGACCGGCCTTACGTCTCCTGGCATACTGTGGCCGAAGGGTATCGCCTGATCCCGCTCCCCACCGCCGCCACCGGAGCGCACCACCACCATGGCCCGTAGCGTACTTCCGTCCCTGCTCCTCGCCTTGCTGCTGCCGTGGGCCTCCGCCTCGGCGGGCGGTCTGCAGCCGTTTCACCCGGACAGTCTCGACCAGATCGTTGAAAGCCGTGAGGGACGCCCCTTTCTACTGGCCCTCTGGTCGGTCACTTGTCCGCCCTGCATGAAGGAGTTGGGGGTGTTGCAACAGGCCCGCGCGGACCACCCGGATCTGGATGTGGTGCTGATCTCCACCGACGGGCCGGACGCCCGCGCCGAAGCGCAAGAGATCCTGGCGCACTTCAACCTGGAGGGTGCCGACAACTGGATCTTCAGCGATGGGCACGCCGTCCGCCTGCGCCACCACATCGATCCCGACTGGTTTGGGGAGTTGCCGCGCACCTACTTCTACGATGCGGACCATCAGCGGAAGAGCCACAGCGGCGCGCTCCCGCCGGACCGGTTGGCGGACTGGGTCGAATCCGCCACCCGGCGCTAGCGGCCCTAATCCGCCGGCGGCTTACCGCTGCCTTCCAGGTACGGCGTGAAGAGGTGCTTGAACTCATCGAGGGAGTCCTCGATGGCATAAGGCATGAATCGGGCGTAGAGATCGAGCAGGATGACCGCGTTGATCAGGGAGTCGGCCGATGTCGACTCCCGCAGCCGCTGGACGATGGCGGCATTGACCGTGCGCAGCTCCTTGTAGAGCGACTCCAACCCCTTCAGGTCGAAGTCGGTCTCCCCACCCGCCTGCCGCATGAAGTACTGGGCCAACAGGTACATCGACGAGGCGCGATACAACGTCTCGTCCTCGTCGGCCAACGGGACGTGGTAGCGGGCCATCGGTTTCAGGAAAGCGGTGCGGGGACAACCACTGGTGGCGATCACCAGCCCCAGCAGCGAGCCGAGCGCCCGCTGCGCGGTGGTCCGCCCGGCGACCCGCCTCTCCGGCAGCACCACCTCCAGGTCGACCTCATCGTGGGAGAGGATCCGGTCGAACTTCCCGACGATGCCGGCCAGATTCGCCATCAGGGGGCAATCGGGATCGGTCGCCGAAGAGAGCGGACAATGGGGGCATGGGTGGAAATCGAGCTTGGCCCAAGAGGGGACGTCCGCCGGCACGTTACCGACCAACTCCACCGTCTTGGTGTCCAACTCCAGGTCGACGACCTCCGTCGTCCCCTCCGCCAACTCGAATCTGTACGACACCTTGATCGTAGACATGGATCACCACCCGCCCCGGTGAACGAACCGATTCAAAACCGTATCACAGGTATGTGGATGGGACTAGGCAGAGATTCTTTCGTCGGCATTCTTTCCACAGGCTGCCACCTACATGCGGCCTCCTTACCTATCCAACTGATTGAGCGATTTTTTTTCACTATGGCCCGCCAATTGCTTTGCCGGGATACGGCAAGCGGCAAGACGGCGGCGAATGGTGGCGACCTTCCGCGACACCCACATGGCCAATCGCATCCTGGCGCGGCTACCCGCCTCCGAGCTGAGCTGGATCCTCCCCCGCCTGGAGCGGGTACACCTCCCGCCCGATACGGTCATCCATGGGCCGGGAATCCCGCTCCGGCACCTCTACTTTCCGTTGAGCGGCATCATCGTACTGCTCAACACCACCACCACCGGCCCCACCACGGATGAAATCGCCATGGTGGGAAACGAGGGCGTGGAAGGCGCCATGCTGTTGATGGCGGAGCAAAGCGACACCGTGCAAAGCATCACTCAAAGCGAGGTGACGGCCTTGCGTCTCCCCGCCTGGGCGGCCCGGCGGGAGTTCCAACGGGGCGGGACCCTCCAGTCGCTACTGTTGCGCTTTACCCAGGCACTGATGGCCCAGATTGCGCAAATGGCCGTCTGCGGCCGCCACCATACGGTGACCCAGCGGCTCTGCTGCTGGCTTCTGCTCAGTCTCGACCGCTCCCCCCACCACAACCTGCGCATGACCCAGGCGCGCATTGCCGACCTTCTCGGTGTCCGCCGGGAGGGGATCACCTGCGCGGCGGGCCGGCTGCAAAAGGAAGGCCTCCTGCGCTACAGCCGCGGCCATATCCATGTATTGGACCGCAAGGGTCTGGAAGACCACGTCTGTGAGTGCTACCGCCATATCCGAG
>SKYL01000105.1 GCA_007127935.1 Halorhodospira sp.
CCGGGCGATCTCCGTCACGGCCCCCGCGGGCCGGATGCTCTTCACGTCGTCCACCGTCCACTTGGTGTCCCCGGCCACGCCGTAGAACACCGCGAGAGCGTCCGCCTCGAACTCCGCGCTGGTCATGTCCTCCATATCGATGGACAGATTGAATTTGGTGTTCTTCATGTCAGGATTGCCGTCGGATCCCATCACGGGCTGTCCCTCCAGCCGGGTTCCCCGGTTGCGTATAGCGTCCACCTGGGCAAACTGGCCGCTCGTCAGAGGACGAACCTCTATCAGGGCACCCCCCAGGGCTCTCACGGATACCTCCCTGACGTCGTCGCGCCCCGCGAGGAGCTCCGCCCTACCCAGTCTCCTTGTCTCTTCAGCCATGCTATCTCTCCTTCCTCAGGGCCTATCTTACTCTTGGATAGGCTCCGGTGTGGTCACTGTGGCGTACTCGGTGCTGTCGTTCTCCAGCTCCACGAAGACCTCTGTGTCCACCACAGTGCCCTCGTGCAGAGTGACCTCCGAACCGAGGACAGCCCTGGCCGCCGTCTCCTGCACTATCTCGTCGCGTCCGGAGGGCTGCTGCTGCACCTGGGTGTATATAGTGTTCGGGAATCTCATCTCCATGGTCCCATGCTCTCCGCTGTCGAACACCAGCCTCAGCTGGAACGGGCTGGGACCCGCGGCGCTGACCCCATCGGTCTCGCCCCACAGCTCCTCCAGAGGCCCGGACCCCTCGTAGAACATCGGCTTGGATATGGTGGTCTCCCTCTCTCCGGCTATGATGCGGTATGGGTGCCTGTATCCGAGCCCCCGCCCCGCGTCCGCGTCCTGGTTGTTGTCGATGGTGATGGTCACGCTCTTAACCACGGCGGATATCTCATTGTCGGTCTCTCCGACGTACTGCTTGTGCGCCGTGACCTCGTAGAAGGCCATGGGATACTCATCCGGCAACAGCAGCTCCGGTATCTCCTTGAGATCCCCCTTGCTGTCCTTGGCGGCGGTTATGTCCGCGGTCGCCATGGTAAACTCGTCCTCCACCTGGATCTCGAGGGAGTTGATGACACACCCCGAGAATATGTGTTCGAAGTGGTCCTTGCCCACCCTCGCCACGAAGCTCGGCAGTATGTTCAGCGGCGAACCGTAGAACTGATGCTTGTGGTGCCCCACCGCTGTCCCTCCGTCCGCCTCGTATCCGTAGCCTCCGAGAGCCCACGCCAACAGGTATCCGATGGTCTTGATGTCGAATGCGTACACGAGATTACCCGTGGGAGCGTAGAATCCCGGACGGTGCAGCCTCGCGCTCCTCTGAAGGCCTCCACCATAAAACATCTGCGTGTCCGTGGGAGCGTCCAGCGTCGACGAGGCGATGTCCAGATGAACCACTGCCTCCGGCGGCGTCTCCTCGTTGAACTGGCTCTCATTCGCCAGTCCGATATATCTTGCTACTGTCATAACGTCCTCCTCCTCTCACTATGAGTTCCATTGCTTCATGTCCTCCGTGAGGACTATAATAACCTCCACTATCGCGACGGCGGCGAACAGGCTGCCCTCCGAGTGCCACGGGCCGCTCGGCTCGAAGCGCGAGCTCCTGGTGTCTTGGACGTACTTGCGCTTGCCCAGCCCGCGGTCTCGGATAACCACCGATCGGGCCCGCGCCGCCAGCCTGTTGCACTTCTTCTTGCCCTCCATCGGGTCGTTGTCCTTGACTATGGCCGCGATAGTGATCGGGAATCTCCAGGTCTCGGCTATGGTCCTCGGCTGATGCACGCACTCCGCCGGATTCGGGAACACCCATATGCAGGGAGTGTGAGGCCTCGGCCTGTCTCGATCGCCCCTCACCACGGCCTCCACCCCCTCGAGGTAGGTGTTGCCATCATTGTCGGGCTTGGTGAAGGACTCTATCTCATCCCTAATGTGATCCAATATTTCGTCGATCGCCTCATCGAGCATTATCTGGTGCGGTATAGCCACTACCATGACCCCCTTCCCGTGGCCTCTCTCACGGCCCGTATCGCAAACTCCTGCACCCTCGACTCGGTGTCCTCAATCGCCCTGTCGGCGTAGGGATTGGGCTTCTGGCCCTGCACCCACGAGAACACAGGAGTCATGTTCCTCTCCCTCGCCCAGGCGGCGAAGCTCGCCTTCTCCCTGGGCGTGTCGAGGTCTCCCTTGAATATCATCATCTTCCCGGTCTTGCGCCAGAAGAACTTGAGGGCCTTGGCCGTCTTGGGCACGATGGGATGTCCCTCCGGACCGTACACCCCTGTCCCCTCATGGACGGCCATCGCATACTCCACGTTAGAGTATATCCGCCAGCTCAGATGGTCCGGAAGCTCCTCAGGGAAGAAGCTCCCCGCCAGCCTGCCGTGGTCCGTCGGAGCGTGCTTGCCTATGCCACCAAACACGTCCATGGCCGTGTACTTCATGGCCAGAGACACGGCCTCGTGAGCCTGAGACATCAGCAGGTCTATCTGGCTGTCGTCCACCACGAGCCTTATATCAGTCGGCATCCTCCATCTCCTCCTCTCGCCTCACCCGAGCGAACCGCAGAAGCGGCTTCATCGGAAACCGGGCCAGATCGCGCCGTATGGCGGCGGTGAATATCTGGTCGTCCACCATCTGCACACTGAAGTCATCCACCCTCACTATGGAGGTATCCCTGCGCATAATGGCCTGCGCCACCATGTTAGCGGTCATCCTCAGAGCTATGTTGTGTATGCCATCGGGAACCGCGCCCTCGGCGTGGTAGTCCCTGTTGCGGTCCTGATCAATGAGGTTCTTGACCTGCACGAGCCACCCGGTTATCAGCTCCTCCAGGGCCTCGTCGGCGGTCTTCGTGACCTCCTCGGTCTCCTCATCAATTACTTGCTCGATGTCGAGGTCACTGGGCCTCAGCCCGGTGTACTCGATGACCTCAGACGCATCGCTGTAATGGGTTTCCGCCATCGTCTGCACCTCCCCTCCCGTGCTCCAGCCGTTCACAATAAAGAGAGAAAACTTTAGGATATCCTAAAACTCTGCCTCTTTATGCGCGCGGCTCCTGTTTGTCGAATCCTGCGAATATTATGCGATTCATAGAAAGTTCCGAGTGACTA
>SKYL01000070.1 GCA_007127935.1 Halorhodospira sp.
GCCGACAACATGATGTACCAGGCCAAAGGGGCCGGAAAGGCCCGGGTGCTGTTGGCCGGCGAGGACGATGTGGCGGAGGTCTTCCGTGGCGTCGGCGAGCAGAATTTCGCCATCACCGCCGCTCTCCGAGAGCGGCGGTTCGTGCCCCACTTCCAGCCCATCGTCGCCGCTCGCTGCGTGGGGCCGCCGCTGGGGTTCGAGGTGTTGTGCCGCCTGCGTGACGATGGCGGCGAGAGCGCGGACGCCTCGTTCATTCCGGCGGCGGAGCGGATGGGCGTGGTCCATCGGATCGACTACCAGGTCATGGAGCACGCCTTTGAGGCGATCCGCCGGGCCGGGTTCTCCGGCAGGCTCTTCGTCAACCTTTCGCCCAACTCGTTGATCGTTGATGAGTTTATTCCCACGGTCGTGCGGCTTGCCGATGATGCGGGGATCGACCCCGGCCAGGTGGTGTTCGAGCTGTCGGAGCGGGAGACGGTGCGCAACATCACGCTGCTGGAACGGTTCGTCGGCGAGCTGAAGCTGCGCGGGTTCCGGTTCGCGGTGGACGATTTCGGCTCGGGCTTCTCCTCGTTCCACCACCTGCGCCACTTCCCCATCGATTACGTGAAGATCGACGGCCAGTTCATCGGCAACCTGACGCGGGACGAGCGGGACCGCGTCTTCGTCCGTCACGTGGCCGCCATGGCGCGGGAGCTGGGCGTGGGGACTATTGCCGCCTTCGTCGAGGACGCCGAGGTTTTGGATGCGGTGCGGGCCGCAGGGATCGACTACGTCCAGGGGTACTACATCGGGCGGCCGTCGGCCACATTGGGGTGGGGGCCGTGACGACGGCGCTGTTGCTGGCGGCCGGCGGGCTGCTCAACTTCGTGCTGGCGGGGGCGGTGGTGGTGGTGTGGCGCCGGGCCGGGCGGCGCGGATCGGAGTTGGCTGCCGTCCGCCGGGAGTTCGAGGCGCTTCAGGCGGCGGCCGAGGCCGGGTGCCGGCGGGAGGCGTTCTACCGCGCCATCCTCGAAGACATTCCGGAGATGATCTGCCGCTGGAGCCCCGACGGGCGGATCAGCTATGTCAATGACGCCTACTGCCGCCACTTCGGGCTCTCCCGGGAGGAGCTGCTCGGTAAGCCGGGGCTCGCGTTCTTCCACGCCACCGGCGGGGGGCGCGGCGGCGCTCCCGACGCCGCCCTCTACCGCCGTCAACCGGTGGTGGTGGTGGAATTTCCTATCCGATGGCCCGACGGTTCCGTTCGCTGGCAACGGTGGATCGACCGCGCGCTCTTCGACGAGCAGGGGGAGATCCGCGAGTTCCAGTCGATCGGAACCGACATCACGGATTGCAAGCAGGCCGAGGAGGAGCGCGCTCGCCTGTCCGAGGAGAACCGGCGGCTGGCGCGCATGGCATTGGTGGTCCAGGAGCAGGAGCGGACCAACTTGGCCAGGGAGCTGCATGACGAGTTGGGGCAATCTTTGGTCGCCATCCGTGCCGAGGCGGAGTGCATCCGCCGCATCAACCGGGATACCGATGCCACCATCGCCGCCTCGACGGCGGCCATCGACCGGGTGGCGGGCCGTTTCTACACGGTGGTGCGCGGTATGACGCACCGGCTCCGGCCGGAACTGTTGGACGACCTGGGCCTGGCGGCGGCGTTGAAGGAGTTGGTGGCGGAGTGGCGGAGGCGCCACGTCCAGACCGAAATCACCTTGGCCTTGGATGATCTGCCGCCGTTGGACCGCGACGTGGAGTTGGCCGTTTGGCGGATCGCCCAAGAGGCGTTGACCAATATTTCTCGCCACGCCGGGGCGACCCGGGTGGAAGTGGCGGCGAAGGCATCGATGCGGTCTCGTCGAGACTTTCTGGAACTGCGGGTGCGGGACAACGGCCGCGGGATGGATGTGCATGCCGGGGACCCCGGATTCGGACTGTTGGGGATGCGGGAGCGGGCGTCGATCTTCGGCGGGGAGTTCGAGGTGATCTCCGTGCCCGGGAACGGCACCACCATCCGCGCGTTGTTGCCTTCCGCCGTGCGGGAGGGGGAGGGGGTGACTCATGGGTGAGGGCGTCCGCGTCATGCTGGTGGACGACCACCCGGTGGTGCGGGCCGGTCTCGGCCGGCTGTTGGAGGCCGCTGGTGAGCGGGTGGTGGCCGAGGCGAATGATGGTGAGGAGGCGTACCGGCTGTACGGCGAACTGGCGCCGGATGTTGTCGTCCTCGACCTATCGCTGCCGGGGATGAGCGGCTTGGAGACGGCGCGCCGCTTGCTCACCCGGTACGGGGAGGCGCACATCCTGGTGGTCAGTATCCACGACAACCCGGCCATGCTGGCGCGGGCACTGAAGGCGGGGGTCATCGGCTACCTGAGCAAACAGATCGCGCCCTCGACGCTGCTTGATGCGGTGCGCGCGGTGGCCCGGGGCGAGATGTACATCGATCCGGCGCTGGCGGAAGCGGCCCCCGGCGCGGCGGGCGACCTGCTGGAGCGGCTGACGCCCCGGGAGTTCGAGGTCTTCCGGCTGTTGGGGGAAGGGCATGCCGTCGGTGATATCGCCACGCTGCTCCATATCAGCCCGAAGACCGTGGGCGTCCATCAGACGCGGATCCTGCGCAAACTCAACATCGGCAACTCCGCGCAACTGGCGCTGCTGGCGGTCCGATGCGGCGTGGTCCGGCCGTGAGGATACAAGAATCTCTTATTCTGCTGCTCGATACTTTTTTGCTAAATTACTGCCGCTCCCGGTGGGGTAGGGAACGCCGCCACGGCGGAGATGCCGTCTCGCCAGTCCGCCCTCGCGGCACATGGTGACTCCGAACACCGATCTGCTTTTGGTCTACCAACGATATGGCGAAGAGTGATTACTCCTCGGCCTCTTTGACGGCGGCCTTCCTTCTTTTTTTCTCGCTCTCCGGCGCGGTCATGGGTGCCGGACCTGGATGGAGCGGTCCCGCCTTCACCGACCCGGCCGGCGGCCAGCCGATGCCGGCGGAGTGGGTGGCGCGGCCTGTGGTTCATCCCCCGGAGCTTGGCGGCGCCGACTTGGCGGTGACCCTCGATCAGCAACTCTATCCGGTGCTGTTGCCGTGGATCCGGGAC
>SKYL01000321.1 GCA_007127935.1 Halorhodospira sp.
GCTTTCCTCATCGCAACAACCCCGTCATCGCAATGACGGGGAGTACCCCCCGTAACGGTTCATCCAACGCTTGATTGACAACCCTCCATCCGCCTCGTAGATTCGGTCGGCCTGCCGACCGAGGAATCGCGCCGTGGAATGGATCGTACTGCTGGTCATCGCCGTCCTGCTGGCCGGCGGCGTTGTTATCTACAACCGCCTGGTCACCCACCGTAACCGGGTGGAGAACGGTTTCGCCCAGATCGACGTCCAGCTCCACCGCCGCCACGACCTGATCCCCAATCTGGTGGAGACGGCCAAGGGTTACATGCAGCACGAGCGCGAGACCCTGACCGCGGTCATCGAGGCGCGCAATCAGGCCGTCAACGGCCTGAAGAAGGCCGAGCAGGACCCCATGGACCCGGATAGCATGCAGGCGCTGAGCCAGGCCGAACAGGGCCTCAGCGGCGCGTTGGGCCGACTCTTCGCCCTGTCGGAGAGCTACCCCGATCTGAAGGCCAACGAGAACATGATGCAGCTCTCCGAGGAGCTGACCTCCACGGAGAACCGGGTGGCCTTCGCCCGGCAGGGCTACAACGACGCGGTGATGAACTACAACACCGCCCGCGAAGTCTTCCCCAACAACCTGATCGCCTCCGTGTTCAACTTCCGCCGGGCGACTCCGCTGGAGATCGACGACCCGGCCAAGCGCGAGGCGCCCACCGTCTCGTTCACCTGAAGCGGGCCCCGGGGGCGGCGGCGTGAACTTTTTCGAACACCAGGACCGCGCCCGGCGCGCCACCCACTGGTTGATCCTCTTTTTCATCCTCGGCGTGGCGGCCATCGCCGCCGCCGTCTCTCTCGTCACCCTGATCTTCCTCGGCGAGCCTCCGGCCCAGCCGGAGCCGGACTGGGGCGAGTGGCTGCGCGCCAACGGCGCCCTCCTGGGCGGCACCGTCCTCGCCGTGGTAGGCGCCATCGGCTTGGCCAGCGGCTACCGGGTGGCGAGCCTCGCCGAGGGCGGCTCCAAAGTGGCCGAAATGCTCGGCGGCACCCGCGTCACCCCCGACAGCCGCGACCCGCTGCGGCGGCGCCTGCTCAACACCGTCGAAGAGGTGGCCCTGGCCTCCGGCACGCCGGTCCCCGACGTCTACATCCTCGAACAGGAACCGGGCATCAACGCCTTCGCCGCCGGTTACGGCCCCGGCGACGCCGCCGTGGCGGTGACGCGGGGCACCTTGGAGAAGCTCGACCGGGACGAACTCCAGGGGGTGGTGGCCCACGAGTTCGCCCATATCGCCAACGGCGACATGCGCCTGAACATCCGGCTGATGGGCGTCCTCTTCGGGCTGCTGGTCCTCACCGTGGCCGGGCGCTTCATGGTCCGCGCCCTCTACTTCGGCGGCCGCAACCGCGAGGGCGCTCAAGCGGCCATGGCGGTGGCCGCGCTGGGGCTTGCGCTGCTGGTCATCGGCGGGCTGGGGGTCTTCTTCGGCCGGCTGATCAAGGCGGCGGTCTCGCGGCGGCGGGAGTACCTGGCCGACGCCTCGGCGGTGCAGTTCACCCGCAACCCCGATGGCATCGGCGGTGCGCTGAAGAAGATCGCCCTCCACAGCCACGGCTCCGCGCTGGAGTCGCCGGAGACCGAGGAAGTGAGCCACATGCTCATCGCCTCCGGCTTCACCTCCATGTCCGGCCTGCTGTCCACCCATCCGCCGCTGGTCGACCGCATCCGGGCCATCGAGCCGGGCTTCGATCCGGAACGCGATCTCCAGGCGTTGGCCGACGCCGAGGCGCGGCGGCAGCGGCGGGAGGCGCGCCGCGCCGCCGCCGAGGAGAAAAAGGCCGAAGAGGAACGGGACGCCGGCGGCGTGCGGCTGCCCGGCACCGGCCCTCTGCCGGGGACCGGGGCCCTGCCCGAGGGGGCGATCCTCGGCGCGATCCTCGCCGACGTGGACCACCCCGACACCGCCCGCCGCGACGCGGCCGCGGCGCTCGCCCGCTCCCTCCCCCCGGCCCTCGACGACGCCGTCCACGGCGACCACGCCCACCTCGCCGTCCTCTTCACCCTGCTCTGCGGCGAGGAGGACGAGGTACGCGAGGCGCAACTGCGCATCGTTGCCGACGCGTGGGGCGACGACGCCCGGGCCGTACTCGAAGAGTGGCTGGCCGCCGAGTGGACCTTGGCCCCGGCCCAGCGCCTGCCGCTGCTGGAACTAGCCCTCCCCGCCCTGCGCCACCAGCCCCGGGAGCGGCTCCACGCCCTGCGCGAGACCCTCCAGCGGCTCATTGCCGCCGACGGCCGTATCTCCGTCTTCGAGTTCGCCCTAACGCAACTCTTCGACGCCCACCTGCGCGACGTACTCCACCCCGGCGGCGCCGGTAACGGCCGCGCCAAGCTCAACGCCGAAAAGGTGGCGGGCATCCAACTCCTGCTGGCGGTGACCGCCCACGCCGGCGCCGGTGACGACCAGGAGGCGGCGGCAGCGGCCTACGCCGCCGGCATCGCCCACCTCTACCGGCGCAACACCCCGCCGGCGTACCGCGGCATCCCCGTGGACTGGCCCGCCGCCCTGACCGCCGCCCTGCCCCGCCTCGACCGGCTGGCCCCCGAGCCCAAGCGGCTCTTGCTCCAGGCCGTGCTCGCCACCATCAGCCACAGCGGCCGGGTCAACACCGCCGAAGCGGAACTGCTACGCGCCTTCGCCGCGTCGCTGCACGTCCCGGTGCCGCTCATCCTCCCTGCCGACCTCACCGCCGATTGAGTTCTGCCGTTTTCACCACAACCGCTTGACGCCGCGCCCGCACCGGCATAGTTTAGAAACATGCAAATCCTGAGCGTGAACGCAAAGAGCCTGCGACTTCCCTACCCGGCCTCCTAAAGGAGAGCCGGGAGATCGTCGTGCGCTTCAACCTTTGCGTTTGCAGTCAGGAGTCTCATCATGTGTGCATCCCCATCCCGTCCGGCCTCCGCCGGTGCCTTTCGCGCCGGTAAGTACCGCCCCTTCGCCCCCGTCCGCCTGAACGACCGAACGTGGCCCGACCGCGTCATCGACGCGCCGCCGGTATGGTGCAGCGTCGATCTGCGGGACGGCAACC
>SKYL01000056.1 GCA_007127935.1 Halorhodospira sp.
CCCCAGATTGAACGCCGCCAAGGCGCCGAGATCGGCATCGCCGACGGCGCCGGCGAAGGCGCGCTCGGCCTCCCGGTAGGCACCCCGGTGATACGCCTCAACCCCGGCATTGAAACGGTCGGCCGCCGGCGACTCCCCCGCCGCGGCCGCGAGCGGTGGCGCGGCCATTGACGAGAGCAGGACTCCGGTCCCGAACATGACCGGGACCGTCCAAAGGCGCCGCGCTCCCCTGTATTCCTCACTGGCCTCTCGACCCATCACCGCCCCTCTGCACCCCCCGGGAAGGGCAGGCACAACCTGATGCATTTACGAGATCTCCCCCGTAGACACGCATCCGATGCGCCGATGGTTCCATGGTTCAAAGGTGGACGGTTAGAACTTCCAAGCCACCTGGACCACACCGTAGGCGTCGTGCCCCCGTTGCGTTTTGAACTCCTTCGACAACAGGGTATGGGTGTAACTGGCCTGCCACCGCCCTTCGTAGAAGGCAATCCCCAGAAAGAGTTGATCGACCACCGGCTCCTTTTCAACGCTGCGGCTGTCACGCACGGTATTGCCGTCCAGAAAGAGATTGCGGACCACCCAGCGCCGAACCACCCGGCCGTGTACGTACCAACCACCCGCACGGGCTTCAAAATGGCTCTCCGCCGCCGTCACCGGATGGAATATGGGGACGCTGAAACCGGGCGGCAGATCCGGCCCCAGACGGACCACCAAGTCGACCTCAGCGGCCGTGTAGACGTTACCGGCCCACAGTGTCCACCCCGGTACCCAGTCCACTGCCCAGCCCGCCCTTTGCACGGCATGGCGCCGCGGATAACGGCTTGTATACCGCGCCACCACACCGGTCTCATCGTGAAGCTGGTTGTCCCAACCCCGGGGCTCCACGCCTTGCGCCCAGTCGTGGACGGTGGACTGAACCTCTTCCCCCCGGGCGGACGGCCCGACGACCCCCACCGTCGCCTCGGCGGTCATCTGTCGATTCCCCTCCTCCCAAGCGACACCGGCGGTAAGGTGGAGCCACCCGGCGTATGGGCGATCATCTTCCGATGGATCGGGCTTGCGGATGTCCCTGCCGGTATAGAGATTCTGGCCGATGGCCAGCGAGTACCGGCTGCCCCCTGCCCGCGGATCACTATACCAACGTAGGCTAAGGCCGGCGGTGTAGTAGCGGTCACGGAAAGCAAAGAAGTCATTTTCGTAGGTTGTGGAGAGGGTGCCGGCTTCCGCCTCGGCAATGACGATGACAATCACGGCCACAGCCCACGCGATCGTGGTCAGCTCCTTCGCGCAGCGCGCTGTCGAGATCAAACTGCCCGACCCCTGTTTGGCATTTGCCGCACAACAAGTTATAGCTTATGTCGGCGACTTTGCCGGGATCCGGGAACAAGCAGCGCAGCGGCTACTCCACCTCCCACGCCAAATAGGCCTCGGCGGTCACCGTGGACGGCTGTCGTCGGCCATGGCAAGTCCTCCGAAGCAACGGCCGCCTCCAATGTGTCGGCCAACCGGTCCAGTTCGGCGAGGATGCGCCGTCGTTCGTCGCCGGCCTCCGCCTGGTGGCCAAACAGTTCGGCTAGCAACGCCCGGCGGTAGGGGCCGCTGTCAAAAAGCCGGTGGAGATAGCTGCCCAACACCCGGCCATCATCCGATCGGGCCACAAAAGGCCACCAGCGGGGATCACCCCCGGTTTCGCCGTAGTGGATTTCGTAGCCGGTCACCGCCACCGGCACCGGCCACCGTGCGGTCTCCCGCACCTCTTGAACCCGCTTCTTCGGCGCCAGCCGGGTGGTCACCGGCAGCAGCCCCAAGCCCTCGGTGGCGCCTCCCCCCTCCATCTCGTACGGGTCGTCAATCGTACGACCCAGCATCTGCAGCCCACCGCATAGGCCGATCACCCGCCCGCCGTAACGGATGTGGCGTAGTAACGCCTCGGCCATGCCGGTCTCGCGCAGCCACGCCAGATCGGAGGCCACGTGCTTGGAGCCCGGCAGGACGACCAAGTCGGCGCCACGAAGCTCGTGCGGGTCGCGGACAAAACGCACCTCCACCCCCGGCTCTGATTCCAAGGCATCCAAGTCATCGTGGTTGCTGATGCGCGGGTACGCCACCGCCGCCACCATCAATGCGCCGGCGGAACCGCGGGGGCCGGCCGTGCGGTAATGGGCATCCTCCTCCGGCAGGCGGAGGTCGGGAATCATCGGCACGACGCCAAGCACCGGAACGCCGGTCCGCCGCGCCAGCGCCGCCGGGGCGTCGCCGAGCAGTTCCGCGCTGCCGCGAAAGCGGTTGATGATCAACCCCTCCACCCGCGCCCGATCGGCCGGCTCCAGCCACTCCAGGGTGCCCAGCAGCGAGGCGAAGACGCCGCCCCGGTCAATGTCCCCCACCAGCCACACCGGCACGTCGGCGGCCTCGGCGAAGCCCATGTTGGCGATATCGCCGCGGCGCAGGTTGGGCTCGGCGGGCGAGCCCGCCCCTTCCACCAGCACCACATCGTAGGCCGCCCGCAGCCTCCGGTACGACTCCATCACCCGCGGCAGCAGGGGCTCCCGCGCCTCGCGGAAGTCCCGCGCCTCCAGCCGCCCGGCCACGCGCCCCTGGACCACCACCTGGGCGGTCCGCTCGGCCTCTGGCTTGAGCAGGACCGGATTCATATCGCTATGGGGTTCCACGCCGGCGGCCACCGCCTGAAGCCACTGGCCGCGGCCGATCTCACCGCCATCGACGGTGACGGCGGCGTTGTTGCTCATGTTTTGCGGTTTGAACGGCGCAACACGAACGCCCCGGCGGGCCAACAGGCGGCAGAGGCCAGCCACCAGCACCGTCTTGCCGGCGCCGGAACACGTTCCTTGGATCATCAATGCAGGCACGTTCACCCCGCTCTCCCCCCGGCCGATGGCCACCGGCTGTTCCGAAAGGCCGCCCACTGGTATAACCGACGCCTTCGCAAGATCGATTCCCGGGAGCGCAGTCTACTCCTCATGCCGCCGCCCATCCTCCTGCTGACCGGCTGGCTGTTGGATCGCATCCTCGGCGAACCGCGGCGCGCTCACCCGCTGATGGGG
>SKYL01000129.1 GCA_007127935.1 Halorhodospira sp.
CGGGCCACCGGGTCGCCCGGCTTCTTGTGCCAAGCGGCCACCGTGGCCTCACTCACCGATTCCGGCAGGGGCGGCACCTTGATTTCGACGCTCATCGAGTCGCTTTCCTCTTTGGTCTTTTCACTTCGATCCGTTCACCCGGGCCGATCATTCAGCCGAGTGCTTCCTCCACCAATTGGCGCTGCTGTTCGTAGTGCAGTTTGGCGTAACCGGCGGCCGGGGACGCCGACGCCGCCCGCCCGGCGTAGAGCAGTTGCTGATGCTCCGCCATGGCGTTGCGGAAGTGGTGGTTGCTCTGATACCAAGCGCCCTGGTTCATCGGCTCCTCCTGGCACCAGACCACCCGGTCGGCCTTCCGGTACCGCTTGCGGAGCAACTGCTCCAACTCCTGCTCCGGGAAGGGGTAGAGCTGTTCGATGCGGACGATGACCACATCATCGCGCTCCTGTCGCCGCCGCTCCTCCAACAGATCGTAGTAGACCTTGCCGGAACACAGCACCACGCGGCGGCACTTTCCGGGCGCCAAGTCGTCGATGTCGTCGATCAACAGATGGAAGTGGCCGTCGCTCAGGTCGTCGATGGACGAGGTGGAGAGCTTGTGGCGCAGCAGACTCTTCGGAGTCATCACCACCAGCGGCTTGCGGTAGGGGCGCACCATCTGGCGGCGGAGCATGTGGAAGAACTGGCCCGGAGTGGACGGGACGCAGACCTGGATGTTGTGCTCGGCACACAACTGGAGGTACCGCTCCAGGCGGGCCGAGGAGTGCTCCGGCCCCTGGCCCTCGTAGCCGTGGGGCAGGAAGAGGGTCAGTCCGCAGAGCCGTCCCCACTTCGCCTCGCCGGCGGCGATGAACTGGTCGATGACCACCTGGGCGCCGTTGGCGAAGTCGCCGAACTGGGCCTCCCAGATGGTCAGGGCGTTGGGCTCGGCGGTGGCGAAGCCGTACTCGAAGCCCATCACCGCCTCCTCGGAGAGGAGGGAGTCGATGACGGTAAAGTCCTCCGGCTCGGTGGTCACCGCCTGCAACGGGACGTGGGTGGAGCCGTCGGCGGCGTGGTGAAGCACCGCGTGGCGGTGGAAGAAGGTCCCACGCCCGGAGTCCTGGCCGGTGAGACGGATCTTGTAGCCGTCCTGAAGCAGCGCGGCGTAGGCCATGGTCTCGGCAAAGCCCCAGTCGATGGGCAGCGCCCCGGCGGCCATCTTCCGCCGGCTCTCCATGATCGCCCCCACCCGGTTGTTGAGTTCGAATCCCTCCGGCAGCGCATCGAGGATGCCCTGCAACGTCCGCAATCGCTCCCTGGAGATGGCGGTCTCGCCGGGCTCCCGCCACTCCTTGCCGATGAACGGGCTCCAGTCCACCGCGTACTCGTGGCGCACGCCGGTAAGGATGTTCCGCGCCACCACCTCGTGGGCGTCCAGCGCGTTGCGGTACTCGGCCACCATCTCGTCGCCCTGGCCCTGTTCCAGCACACCCTCCTGGAAGAGGCGCTCGGCGTAGATTTGCCGCACCGACGGGTGCCGGCGGATCGTGTGGTACATCACCGGCTGGGTCGCCGCCGGCTCGTCGGCCTCGTTGTGGCCCTGGCGGCGGTAACAGACCATGTCGATGACGACATCGCGCTTATAGGTGCGCCGGTAGTCCAGGGCCAACTGGGTGACGAAGGCCACCGCCTCGGGGTCGTCGCCGTTGACGTGGAAGATCGGCGCCTGGACGATCTTCGCCACCTCGGTGCAGTAAAAGCTCGAGCGGGTATCGAGCGGGTTCGAGGTGGTGAACCCGATCTGGTTGTTGATGACGATGTGGATCGTGCCGCCGGTATAGAAGCCGCGGGCCTGGGAGAGCTGGAACGTCTCCATCACCACGCCCTGACCGGCGAAGGCCGCGTCACCGTGGATCAGCACCGGCATCACTTGGTCGCCGGCGCGGTCGCGGCGGCGGTGCATACGGGCGCGGCAAGAGCCCACCACCACCGGATCGGCGATCTCCAGGTGGGACGGGTTGAAGGCCAGGGCCACGTGCATGGAGCCGCCCGGGGTCTGTACGTCGGTGGAGAAGCCCATGTGGTACTTCACGTCGCCGGAGCCGCGGATATCCCCCGGATAGCGGCCCTCGAACTCGGCGAAGAGGCCGCCCGGATCTTTGCCCATGATGTTGACCAGCACGTTGAGCCGGCCCCGGTGGGCCATGCCCACCACCATCTCCTTGACGCCGGCGGCGCCCGCCCCCTGCAGCAGGTCGTGCAGCAACGGGATCAGCGCCTCGCCGCCCTCCAGGGAGAAGCGCTTCTGCCCCACGTACTTGGAGTGGAGGTACTTTTCGATGCCCTCCGCCGCGGTCAGCCGCTCCAGGATCTCCTTTTTGCGGGTGGCGGAGAGGTTCGGGCGGCACCGCGACCCCTCCAACCGCTCCTGGATCCACCGCTTCTGGGCGGTATCCGTGATGTGCATGTACTCCGAGCCCACCGAACCGGCGTAGACCTCCCGCAGCAGCGCGATGATGTCGCGCAACGGCATCTCGTCGGCGGCGAAGAGCGAGCCGGTGTTGAACGGCTGGCCGAGATCGGCCTCGGTGAGGCCGTGAAACGCCGGGTCGAGGTCCGGCAACACCACGGCCTCGCGCAGCCGCAGCGGATCGACATCGGCTGCCTGGTGGCCCCGGTAGCGGTAGGCGTTGATCAGCCGCAGCACAGCGGCCTGTTTCATCGCGGCGTCGGGGGTCAGCCCTTCGGCCACCGCCGCGCCCCGGCCGTTGCTCCGGGCGTAACGGGCAAAGCGTTCACGGATCTCGCTGTGGGGGACATCCCGCCGGACGCCGCTCTCCGCCTCCAGGGTACGGAAGTAGTTACGCCAATCGGGATCGACCAGGGAAGGATCGCTGAGGTACTGCTCGTAGAGGTCTTCGATGAAGGCCCCGTTGGCGCCTTGAAGGTAGGAGTTGCTCAACAACTGCTCGAACAGACCGTCACCACTCATGGCATCTCTCTCGAAGTGGAAGCCGCGCCGCCGCGCGGACCATCGGGAGCCGGTGACCGGAGAACGGCGGCAGTCCGCTGCGGCAG
>SKYL01000312.1 GCA_007127935.1 Halorhodospira sp.
TGCAACCCGTCCGGCCGGTTCCCCAGCATCCCTGCGAATTCATCCACCACGGCGCCCAAACGGTACTCGCCCAGCCGGCGGGTCAGCAGCAGGTCGATGGCGCTCAGCTCCAACGGCGCGCCATCCTTGAATTCCACGATCACCGCGGCCCCGCGCATCCGGCTGTACCGGGGCAGCAGCCGATCCATGGGGTCCGCATGACGATCCGTATCCGGACCGGCGACACCGGGCACCCGCCAACCGTCTGCGGTCTGCCGCACCGTGACCTTCAAGTCGTCGGCGTCCACACGGTGAAACCGCAACTCTCCGGCCCGCAGGGTCGACCACAATGCCGGCGTCACCGCCAAGCGGCGGGCCTGGATCCCCGGAGCCTCATCGTCCCCCAAACGCAGGCCGTGCAACCGCAATTCAGGACGGAGTCCCCGCCAAGCCAGATCGGCCGACTCCAAAAAAAGCGGGTCGTCGAGATGATCACGGACGGCGCCCACCACCGGGGTGGCCAAGTCCCACCCGAACCAACCGGCCAAACGCACCGATGTCGCGGCCGCCGCCAACAAAAGCAGCGCCAGCAGCCCCAAGCCGAGGAGCGCACCCCGAAGGAAGCGGAGCAGGAAGGTCAACTCAGCACCTCAGACCGGAATAACGTCGAACTGGTCCTGACTGTATGCCGATTCCACCCGCAATTCGATGGGCCGCTCAATGAACGCCTCCAGTTGCGCCAGACCCGCCGACTCCTCGTCCAGCAATTGCTCCACCACCTCGGGGGCGGCCAGGACCATCAGCCGCTCGGCCTCGAACTGCCGCACCTCGCGCAGGATCTCCCGGAAGATCTCGTAGACCACCGTCTCCACCGTCTTGACCGTCCCCCGCCCCCCGCAGGTGGGACACGGTTCGCAAAGCATATACTCCAGGCTCTCCCGGGTCCGCTTGCGGGTCATCTCCACCAGGCCCAGCGCCGAGACGGTACCGATGCGGGTGCGCGCGTAGTCGCCCTCCACCGCCTTCTCCAACGCCCGCAGCACTTGGCGGCGGTGCTCCGGATCGGCCATATCGATGAAGTCGACAATGATGATTCCGCCCAGGTTCCGCAACCGCAGCTGCCGGGCGATCGTCTGGGCCGCCTCCAGGTTGGTCTTGAAGATCGTCTCTTCCAGGTTGCGGCGGCCGACGAAGGCGCCCGTATTGACGTCGATGGTGGTCATCGCCTCGGTCTGGTCGACCACGATATAGCCGCCCGACTTGAGCGCCACCTTCCGCTCGAGGGCGCGCCGCAACTCATCCTCTACCCCGTAGAGGTCGAAGATCGGGCGCTCGCCGGTGTAGTGCTCCACCCGCCCCTCCAGTTGGGGCAGGAACGATGCGCAGAACGACTCCACCCGCCGGCACGCCTCGCCGGAGTCGATGCGGACCCGCTCCACCTCGCGCCCGGCGAGGTCCCGCAGCGCCCGCAGCACCAGCGGCAGGTCCTCGTGGACCAGGGTGCCCGGCACCGCCCCCTCTCCCCGGCGGCGGATGGCGTCCCACAGGCGGAGCAGGAAGTCCCGGTCGGCCTTCAGCGGTTCCTCCCCGACCCCCTCGGCCGCGGTGCGCAGGATCAACCCCCACTCGTCATCGGGGCACAGGGCGGCGGTCAACTCCCGCAGCCGCCGGCGCTCCTCCTCATCCTCGATCCGGGTCGACACGCCGACTCCGGGCGAGCCCGGCGTCAACACCAAGTAGCGGGACGGGATGGTGATCTGGGTGGTGAGCCGGGCCCCCTTGCTGCCGATGGGGTCCTTGATGACCTGCACCAGCACCGCCTGCTGTTCGCGGACCAGTTCTGTGATCGGCGGCGGCTCGCCGCCCTCCGGCCGCTGGATGTCGGAGACGTGGAGAAAGGCGGTGCGATCGAGCCCGGCGTCGACGAAGGCCGCCTGCATGCCGGGGAGGACCCGGCTGACCACACCCTGGTAGATGTTGCCCACGAGACCGCGGCGGCGGGCGCGTTCCAGTTGGATCTCCTGGAGGACGCCGTTCTCCACCAGGGCCACCCGCGTCTCCCGCGGGGTGACGTTGATGAGGATTTCCTGGCTCACCAACCTTGGCGCCAGGGGATCGCGAAGTCGTCCAACAGCAGCGTCGTCTCGAAGAGCGGCAACCCCATCACCCCGCTGTAGCTGCCGTCCAGGTGTTCGATGAAGACCCCGCCACGCCCCTGAATGGCGTAGGCGCCGGCCTTGTCCCGGGGCTCTCCGGTGGCGCAGTAGAGGCGCCGTTCCTCGTCGGTGAGAGGGCGCATGGTGACTTGGCTGACGGAGAGCCGGGTCGCCTCCCGGTCATCGGCCAGGGCGACGCCGGTGAGGACCCGGTGGGTCTGGCCCGACAGGCGCTCCAGCATGGTGAGGGCGTCGGCCTCGTCCCGGGGCTTGCCCATGATCTCGCCATCGAGCACGACGATGGTGTCGGCGCCCAACACCGGTGCGGACGGCCGTTCGCCGAGACCGCGGTAACCGGCCCGCGCCTTCTCCAGGGCCATGCGCAGGACGAAGACCTCGGGCAACTCACCCTCCCCGGGGATCTCCTCCACCGGGGCGTCCACCAGCTCGAACCCGATTCCGATCCGCTCCAACAGCTCCCGGCGGCGGGGCGACTGCGACGCCAAGTAGATGAAAGACTCCATAATTGCTCTCCGTTGGCCTAGCCACGATGATACGGATGGCCACCGAGCACCGTCCAGGCGCGATAGATCTGCTCGGCCACCACCACCCGCACCAACATGTGGGGAAACGTCAGCGCCGACAGGGACCAAGCGGCGTCGGCCCGGCGCAGCACTTCGGGGCTGAGGCCGTCGGCGCCGCCCACCACCAGGGCCAGATCCCGCCCCTCGTGGCTCCAGCGGTCGAGCCGCCGCGCCAGTTCATCGGTGCTCCACGGCTCCCCGTCCACCGCCAGCGCCACCATCCGCGCGCCCTTGGGCAGAGCCCGCAACAGGCGCTCTCCTTCCTGCTCCGGGGCGGAGAGGCCGCCACGACCGCCGGGGGGGATCTCCGTCAACCGCAGCCGCCACCCCCCGGACA
>SKYL01000045.1 GCA_007127935.1 Halorhodospira sp.
ACCGATTCCCCGATATGCGTGATGTAGATCACACGGAATGCACCGCCCTCGTCGCGGATCGTCCGGGTCCTCTCCGCGCTGCACCTTGTCCAGTTGATAGCCAGCCTCGCGACGCATTGCGGGCGGAAATGCCAGCAGGTCGTCCTTGCTGCTGCCCATCCAAACGATTCCTTTCATACACTGCACTATGCGGGATCGCGCATAACAAAACAAGCATGTCGGGGGGTGTGCTCGCGACGGACGGAGGGAGATCCCGGGCACTCCACGTCCGATTCGCCCTTTGCCTCGTGAGGGTTTCCTCTACAGGATGGATCGCGAGCGCTGGAGGCCGTGTCGATCAGGATGTTCTCCTACTTTTCGTGGACGTAGACCCCCGGCGCTTCCTCCAACGGCGGGTGGGCCTTGCTGCCCATGGACGGCGGCTTTTGCATTGGACCGCAGCGCTCGGCGAGCCAGCGGTCCCAGTCCTCCCACCACGACCCCGGCGTCTTCGGCGCCTGTTCCCGCCACGCCTCCGGGTCGTCGATGCCGGTGGCGTCGGCGGCCCAGTAGCGCCGCTTGGGCGGATCGACCGGCGGGCTGAGGATGCCGAGGATGTGCCCGGAGGTGGCGAGCACACCGCGCACCGGCCCGGAGACCACCTCGGGCAGCCGAAAGACCGACCGCCACGGGGCGATATGGTCCTGCTCGGTTGCCACGTTGTAGAGCGGTTGGGTGATCCGCCGCAGGTCGATCGGCTTGCCGGCCAAGGTGATGCCGTCGGGCTCCCGCAAGCAGTTGTTCAGGTAGAACTCCCGCAGGTAGAAGCTGTGCATGGCCTGGGGCATACGGGTGTTGTCGGTATTCCAGAAGAGGACGTCGAAGGGCTCGGGTTCGTCGCCCAGCAGGTAGCGGGTGATGTAGTAGTTCCAGATCAGGGTGTTGGGGCGGAGCATGCGGAACGACCACGCCATCGCCTCGCCGTCGAGGTAGCCGGGTCCGTCCATCATCCGCTCGATGGCGTCGATGATCTTCTCGTCGATGAAGGCGGAGATCTCGCCGGGGTCGGTGAAGTCGACCAGGGTGGTGAAGGCGCTCCAGTGGGCCACCGGCGGCTTGCGGTTACGCGCCCGCCCCTTCTCGTACCACGCCAGGTAGGCGGCCAGCAACGTGCCGCCGATGCAGTAGCCAACCCCGTGGACCTGGGGCGCGCCGGTGATCTCCCGCACCACGTCCACCGCCTCGGAGACCCCCTCGGTCAGGTAGTCGTCGAAGCGGGTGTCGCGCATCTCTGCGCCGGGGTTGCGCCAACTCATGGTGAAGACGGTGTAGCCGTGCTCCACCAGCCAGGCGATCAGGCTGCGCTTCGGGTTGAGGTCGAGGATATAGAACTTGTTGATCCACGGCGGCACAAAGAGGATCGGCACCGCGTGGACCTCTTTCGTGGCGGGCGCGTACTGGATCAACTCGAAGAGGCGGTTGCGATGGACCACCCGGCCGGGGGTCGTGGCCAGATCGGCACCGACACGGAAGGCGTTGGACGGCTGCATCGGGATGTCCCGCGCCAGCGCATCGTGCCGCCAGTTCTCCATGCCGCGGAGCAGGCTCCTGCCGCCGGTCTCGATGGCCCGCCGCTGCGCCTCGGGGTTCCCCAGATAGATGTTATCGGGCGACGCCGCATCCACCATCTGGCGGGTCCAAAATGCCGCCCGGTGGCGGATGCGCGGGTCCATGCCCGGCGTCTCGTAGACCGTGTCCATCAGCCACCGGCTGCTCAGCAGGTACGTCTCCTTGGCGAGATCGAGGCACGGATTGCTGGTCCAGACCGGATCGTGGAAGCGCCCGTCGTAGGCCACCGGCGGCACCGGGTCCTGGGTGGGCACCTCCATGGCGCAGCGGCAGGCGTGGTCGATGACCTTGACCATCTCCTCCTGGAACGTCAGCAGGCGCTGCTGGAGGTACTCGGGCTGGGCCAACCACGCCTGTTGAAGCGCCAGGGCGGCATCCATGATGCCCAGCGGATCGACCGCTTGGTCCATCGTCTTCATTGCCGCGTCTTCGATTCGTTCGGTCACACGCACCTCATCCGAGTGTTGGACTCATCTGCTGTCAGGTTAGCCGAAACCACCGCTCAGGACCGGCAATCCGAGGATCAGCGCGTCCTCCCGTCCGTTGGCCGCCGGGTAGTAGCCGGGCCGCCGGCCGATCTCGTGGAACCCGAAACGGTCGTAGAGCCGCCGTGCCGCAGCGTTGGAGGGGCGCACCTCCAGGAAGACCGTCTCGGCGTCCATGACCTCGGCCCGTTCCAACGCCACCCGCAACAGGTGGTCTGCCACCCCGCGCCCGCGGGCCTTGGGATCGACGCAGAGGTTCAAGATATGCGCCTCCTGGGCCGCGCAACTGACCACCACGTAGCCGACCGGCCCACCGTCGTCGAAGAGAAAACACCCGTAGCCGTGACGCAGACAGTCGCGGAATATCCCCTCGCTCCACGGATAGGCGTAGGAGCGGCGCTCGATAGCCAGCACCGAGGCCAGATCGCCCGCGGTCATCGGCCGCACGGAGCCCTTCGCGGGGAAACGCGCCCCCGTCACTCCGTCCCGTTCGACTCCACCAAGGCGCGTATCCGTTTGAGATCCTGCCATGCTTTCGCCTTCTCCGACGGACTGCGCAGAAGATATGCCGGATGATAGGTCACCCACACCGGCACCGGGGGGTCCACATAAGCGTGGACCTGCCCCCGGAGCCGCCCCAGGGGGCTGGAGGTGGCCAACAAGCTCTGGGCCGCCACCCGGCCCAGGGCCACGATGAGCTTCGGTTGCAGGAGGGCCAACTGCCGCTTCAGGTACGGACCGCAGGCCGCCACTTCATCGGGACGCGGATCGCGGTTGCCGGGGGGGCGGCACTTGACGATATTGCAGATATAGACCCCCTGCTCCCGGCTCCGCCCGATGGCCGCCAACATGGCGTCCAGCAGCTTGCCGGCGGGCCCGACGAACGGCTCCCCGCGCCGGTCCTCTTCGGCGCCGGGCCCTTCGCCCACCACCACCAGATCGGCGGTCTGGTCACCGAC
>SKYL01000273.1 GCA_007127935.1 Halorhodospira sp.
CGATGCCGGCGAAGTTGTCCAGGGCGTACTGGAAGCTCTGCCGCTGGCCCTTGTTGATCGACTCCCGGGTGTCCTCGATGAGGGAGCTGAGCAGGCTGTGGCCGTGCTCCACCAGCCGCTCTTCCAGTGCCACCCCTTGCCGCTGGTGGAAGAAGGCCATGGCCGCCACCGCCACCGCCACGATGCCGACCGTCAGGATGACCAGCGCGCGGAAGACCAGCGAGTGGCTCCAGGAGACCCGTTCCGCCGCGCCGCTCATCGTCCGCGCCCTCCGCCGTCCCCACTCCGGGTCTGCCGCTGGGACTGCTGCTGGAACTGGCGCACCACCGGCCGGTTATCGTCGTAGGTGTGCAACATGATGCGGCGCGGGAAGTGCTCCCCGGCGCAGCCGATGCACGGGTGGCCGGCGCGGATGCAGCTGTTGGTGTTGCTGTTGTGGCCGTTGATCAGGCAGTCGTTGCGGGTCACCACGCCCTGGCAACCGAGTTTCAACAGGCAGCCGTCGTCGCCGATGTACTCGGCGAAGTAGTTCTCCTGGAAGTCGGAGTAGTAAATGCAGCGGTCGTGGATGGTGTGCGAGAAGAAGCGCATGGGCCGGCCCCGGTCGTCCAGTCTCGGCGGCTCTTTCATCTGCGCGTAGTGGAGGACGGAGTAGACCAGGTGTTCCGGCTTCATCGGGCAGCCGGGGAGGTTGATCACCGGCCGCTCGATGCCCCGGTGGGCCAGGTACTCGTCGAGGGCCATGGAGCCGGTCTCCATGCCGTTCATGCGGGTCACCCCGGCGAAGGCGGCGCAGGTCCCGGCGGCGACGCACGCCTCGGCGCCCTCGGCCAACTCGTCCACCCACTCGGTGATCATGCGGTGGCCCAGCATGCAGGCATGGGGCATGGCGGTGGGCACCGCGCCCTCGAAGACCAGCACGTAGGGCAGCCCGGAGCCCTTGAGCCGCTGGAAGATGTCGGTGACTTGGTCGCCGGTGGCCAGCGAGACGTCGTGGTGGAAGATCATGTTGGTGAACTTGGTCAGGATGTCCACCACCGGCACGTACTCGATGTTCAGCAGGCTCACCGAGCAGCCCGAGCACGAGGTGCCGTGAAGCCAGATCAGGTTGAGCCGGGGGTCGTCGCCGCCGGCGGCGGCTTGGCGCGCGGTGCGGTCGGCCGCCACCAGGTCGTCGAAGGTCAGAAACGACGACGCCCCGGTGGCAGCGATGGCGGCGAAGATGCGCTTGAGCGCGGCGCGGCGGCTGATGGGCTCCATGGTCACTCTCCTTCCCGGCTACCGGCCGTCAATGGACCGAACACGCCATACACGGATCGGTGGAGCGGATGATGCGGGCCAACTCCAACGGGTTGTCCGGGTCGGCGATCCGGGTGCCGATGAGCATCTGCTCCACCGGCCCGGTACGCCCTTGGGCATCCCGCGGCGACATATTCCAGGTGGTGGGGACGATCAACTCGTAGTTGCGGATGTACCCCTCGCCGTCGGTCTCGATCCAGTGGCCCAACGCGCCGCGGGTCGCCTCGGTGAGCCCCATGCCGGTCGCCTCCCGGGGGACGTCGCGCTCGATGTAGCCGAGCTTGCCCGGCTCCACCAGTTCCAGATCGCGCTCCATGCGCTCGACGATCCGCAGGGCGCAGAAGAGCCGCGAAAGGTGCCGCCCCATCACCGAGGGGTAGTGCTCGACGCCGATCCCCAACTGCCGGTTGATCTGATCGACCTGCCGGTTGAAGGACGGATCGACGCCGCTGTGGTAGGTGTTCACCACCCGGGCGGCGGGCCCCACCTCCACCACTTGGCCGTCGTACCGGGGGGCGCGGGTCCAGCTGTATTTGCCGCCTTCGCGCTCCATCTCGGCCTGCCACTCGGACTGGCTCAGCGGGCGGTGATCGGTGAGCTGCAACGGCCGCAGATCGGTCTCCGGCTGCCCCTTGTACCAGGCGTGGGTGTGATCCTCGCGGATCAACTCCGGGTCGAGCGGCGCGTAACGGCCGTTGACGGTGGCGCCGCCGGAAAAGGCGAAGTGCTCGCCGTTGGCGTCCGGCAAATAGGGGAACGAAAGCAGGTTGCCGTAGCCCCGCCCCTGGTGGAAGTAGTCCGGGAACGCCTGGGCCACCCCCACCAGGTCGTGGTAGTACTGCCCGCGGATAAAGGCCGCGGCCTCCCGCAACCAAGTGCGGAACTGGCCGAGCCGCTCCACGCTGGGCAGCGTGGTCACCCCGCCGGCCTCGATGGCCACCGGGTGGGGCGCCTTGGCGCCGAAGACCGCCACCATCTTGTGCAGGTTGGCCATCACCGGGATGGCGTCGAGATAGCCCTGGATGGCCGAGATGTTGAGTTCCTGGTCCTCGGCGTAAGCACCGGCGTAGCGGGGCAGGAAAGGCGCGGCGGGGAAGATCTTGCCGCTGTTGACCTCCGAGCGGACCCACTCCTTGAGCTGGGTGAGACCGGCGTGGTTGCCCCGGTACCCCAACACGGCGGTGACGTCGATGAAGTCGAGGGCGCAGAGGATGTAGAAGTGAAGCAGGTGGTCCTGGAGCTGATACGCCCCCACCACCAAGTTGCGCAGCAGCTGGCCGTTCTCGTTGGGGCGCAGGCCCATGGCCTGCTCCAGGGCGATGGCGGCGGCCTCGGCGTGGGCATAGGGGCAGACGCCGCAGACCCGCTGCGTCACCTGCTGGGCGACCCGGGCGTCATACCCGATCATCGCCTTCTCGATGCCCCGGTACATATCCCCGGTACACCAGGCGTCGGCGACCCGATCCCCTTCCAGCCGCGTCTCCACGCGCAGGTGGCCTTCGACCCGCGTCACGGGATCGATCACGACCCTCGCCATACCTCTCCCCCCAATCCACCGAAGGCGCCTGCGCCACCATCGGCGGGGCCCACATCAGCTATCGTTATCCAGGGATCACCATTTTTTATGCGATCTCTTTAATGTGTTCCAAAGCTACATCAAGAAGGCCCCAGCGGCAACATGGGATTGACCCCTACGGACAAACCCTGACCACCCCCTTTCATGGCCACAACTGTCATCGCGAGGAGCGAA
>SKYL01000242.1 GCA_007127935.1 Halorhodospira sp.
GTCGCCGCCGGGAACGACAGTACGCACTACACGAGTTGGCCATGCCGGTACAGCTACACTATGGCTTTCGGCTACGACAATGTCCTTTGCGTTGCGGCGCTGGACCAGGATTACGAACTCGCCCCCTTTTCCAACTACGGTTCCCTTACCATCCCCGCCGTGAATTTGGGGGCGCCGGGGACCCATATTTTGAGTGCATGGGGCGGGGGTGCGCCTGAACCCGTCGATTTGGTGGCGGGCGAGTGGAACGGTTTGGGTGGTACCGGTTGGGCGGTGCAGACGTCGTGCATCGGTGGTTATGATGCGCTGGTGAATCCGGAGAAGTGGTGCGAGGATGGCCACCCGGGGAGTGCTGATACCTATGCAGTTGATGCCGATGAGAGGATATGGCGGGAATTTCCGGGGGGGGATCTCTTCAGCGCCGGCGTGTTGGCGGCCTCCGTTGACTTCCACTACTCATACAATCTGACCTCTGAGGAAGATTGGTTTCGGGTGGCGGTCGGTACGGGATCCAGTGACCCATTTGCCGATCCCAATCACATCCAGGGTGAGTTTACCTGGCAGAACTCGTCAAAGACCTTCTTCGACAACTACGCCGCCACTTTTCCCAAGGATGAATGCGAGGGCAGCAGTTGTGTCCTCGGCTTTCAGTTGGCGTCCGGCAACGATCCAAGGATATTGGACGGCGCCGGGGTGGCCGTGATTCAACTTCAGATCATGCGGCAGCAGGACGGCAGCGCCAATTATGCGCTCAACAACGGCACCTCCATGGCGACTCCCCATGTTGCGGGGGTTGCCGCCCTGGTTCGGGCCCTCAGTCCGGACTTCACCTATGTGGAGACCCGCGATGCGCTGGTGGAAGGAGGCCGTCCGGTGCCCGCGTTGTCCGATTACAAGACGACGTCCGGGCGGGCGGTGGATGCTCGGGGCGCTGTGACCTGGGTCGATCCCCCCAGGCTGCCCGACTTGCAGGTGGTGGAGTGATGGTGGCGGAGCGTATGGTGAGGGTGCTTTGGTTGGGGTTGTGGTGCTGCCTTGTCGTTACGGTCCTCCCGGCGTGCGCCGGACCGGACTCGGCGGAGGGCTGCGCGGCGGCGGTGGAAAGGGCGGCGGAGACGACCCCGGCGGACGCGGGGGAGCGGGTGCCTGGAGAGTATATCGTGGCCGTGAAAGCGGGTGGTATCGAGGAGATTGCCTCGGTCTTCGCCGACCATGGGCCCACCGTCCTACGGGATCTGGGCCGGGGCCGTTACCTGATCCACTTGGCCGATGATCCCGGCCCCGAGGCGGTGGCGGACTTGGCCGCGGCGGCGGCGTCGATCCGGCATGCGGAGCCGAACCGGGTCTACCGTCTGCCTACACCGCCAGGGGGCGGCAAGCGCCTCGGGGATGACCGGTAACGGCTCCGTGGATTACCGCCGGGGGCCGCCGGCACCCCGTCCGCCCGGCAGGAGGAGTGCCGCCAGTTCGGTCTTGCTCCGCACCTTCAACTGGCTGTAGATGGTGTTGGCGTAGTTAGTCACCGTGGAAGGGCTGAGCCCCAGTTGCCGGGCGATGGCTTTGTAGGTGTGGCCCTGGATCAACAACTCCGCGATCTGCCGTTGCCGCGGGGTGAGCAAGTCCAGGGCGTCACGGCGGGCCGCCGTCACCAGAAAGGCATCCCCCAGGGGCCGGGCGTGGCAGGTCAGGCGGCGGCCGCTCCAGATGCGTCTGCCATCCCGCCGTGGGGTGACGATTCGCCGTATGGGCCATGGCAGTTGAGCGCCGTCCCACTCTTTCCATTCGGCGGTGAGGAGTGACTGAAAGTTGGAATCGGCGTGGAGAATGAACCCGAAACGGTCGCAGACCGCGGCGCCCTGACCCTGGTGCTCAATCTCCTTGCTTTGCAGGTAGAGCAGCAGGTTGAGGCTCGCTGCCTCGATCCAGTGGGGAAATAATGCCTCCTTGAGCCGACGTTCGGTGGTGGTGAACTCGTCCCGGCGGCGGGCGCGATAGACCGAGACGACCGTGTGCAGGACACTGTCCGGCCGGGGCGCGGAACAAGTGCAGAGCGTCTGTTCGATGCCGTAGTGCCGGCAGTGTTCGTGGTAGATCTCCCGGCGCAGGGCCGCCGGGACTTCCTGGGTGTGATCGATGGTGCGAAAGGGGCTCTGGGTGGCGATATACGCCAAGTGATCCCGTTCCTTGAATTGGGTGTAGTTCTCCATCATCTCGGGGGATTGATCCAGTAGGGCGATGGTGTGCGGTTCCAACACCGGAGCCGGGCGGCCCACCGCCCACAGCCCCGAATCGAACGGGATCAGCCGCCGGGTCTGATCTAGGGCGTGTTGCATGAACTCGTGGGGTGGAAGCTCGCGCGCCGTCCCGTAGAGCGTCAATAAGTAGCGGTTGATGACCTTGTCCAGCACCGGTTTCGTCGTTCCTTCGCGCTTTCCTTTCGGACAAAGGGTACCGCACCGAGGGACGCGGTGCGATCAGGGCCGATGTCCTGCGCCACGATGCCGTACGGGGGTATATCGCTGGACACTGAAGCGGTTGGAACAGAGTGTGGGTCAGCGCCGCCCGGCGGTCAGCGCGCCAATGAGCCACGCCCGGTCCTCACTGTGGGTCACGCAGCGGCCCAGGTCGCGGATCGCCCGCGCCGGCCGGCCCTTGGTGATGTCGTAGTAGGCCCACCAGAGTTGATCCTTCAGGCGGGCGGTGCTGCGGCGGCGCCACGCCTTGCGGACGACCGGGGGCTCACGCAGTCCGTAACACAGATCCGCAAAATGGGAGAGGACCGCGGTCCTCTCCCGCCCTTCCAGGAGCACCGTGGCGTGGCGGTCGGTGATGCCGGTGGGCTCCACGCTCCACCGCCACCGGTGGGCCGGTGCGGCGCCGGCGTCCCAGTCCACATGGATAATCAGTCCGGTCCGGGTGCCCGGGTACCGCTCCTGGTACCGGTTGCCGTGGACCTTGAACAGGAAGTTGCCCAAGGAGTAGGCGATCAGCCCGTGGTGGTAGGTCTCCACCCCCTGGATGACGTGCGGGTGGTGCTGGATCA
>SKYL01000073.1 GCA_007127935.1 Halorhodospira sp.
ATGCCTTGGATGTTGTTGCGGGTGCCTTGCTGAATAGCCGAGATAGCCTCACCCACCTCTTTGGTGGCGTTCATGGTCTTCTCCGCCAGCTTGCGCACCTCGTCGGCCACCACGGCGAAGCCGCGGCCACTGTCACCGGCGCGGGCCGCCTCGATGGCGGCGTTGAGGGCGAGCAGGTTGGTCTGCTCGGTGATCTCACTGATCACGTCGATCACCGTCCCAATGGCGTCGCTCTCCTCCTCCAGCCCACGAATACGCTCGGCGGCACCGGTGATGGCGCCGTTGAGCCGCTCGATGGCGTCCAGGGTCGACTGCGCCTGCCGGCTGCCCTCCTCGGTCAACTCCTTGCCCTGACGGCTGGCGTCGCGGGCGTCGCTGGCGTTGCGGGCCACCTCCTCGGCGGTGGACGACATCTCGTTGGAGGCGGTGGCGAGCTGGTCGGTCTCGTCCCGCTGCTCCTGGGCGCTGCGGCGGGTAGCGCCGGAATACTCGGTGATCTGGGCGCCGGCGTCGGTCAACTCCCGGGCCGAGCCCATGATCTCCTGGATCAACTCCCGGAAGTGGGTCTCCATGGTGTTTACCGAGTGCGCCGCCTCGGCCACCTCGTCCTGGAGAGTCACCGGCAACGGCTCCGTGGAGAGATCGCCGGCGGCGAGGGTGTTGACCTTGTGGCGCAACTGGTCGACCCGCCGGGTCACCGACAGGATCACCAGGGCGACGATGGTAAAGGCCAGCGCACCGCCGCCGACACCCACCGCCAACACGCCAATGCCGTCGGCGCCGCCGAGGCCGCGGGCGGCGGCCACCCGGTCACCGATGGGGAACGCCACCTCGAGAACGCCGCGCACGTCGCCCAACTCCCAACCGGTACGCGGGGTACCGGGGTAGGTGTTATGGCAGGTGACACAGCCCTCGACACTCATGATGTCGGCGATGGCGTAGCGGATCACCGGCCCGTTCTCACCCCGCTCCACCACGCTGAACTCGGCGTCGGGCCGCTCCCGCAGGTAGTCCCAAGCCTTCTCCTGGAACGCGTCATGCAAACCACCGGTGGCCTCCCGGTTGGGGAACGGATAGGGACTGTAGAGCTTGATATCGTAGTGCCGCTCCTTGGAAAGGATCTCCGACACGTCGTGGGTCAGGGTGGCCGGGAACGGAATCACACCCTCCCGGCCCTGGTGGTCGAAATGGGCGCTTACACCGGGGCGACCGAGGACGGCGCCGACCACATGACGCGTGTAGTAGCCACGGATGGTGACAATCTGGTTGGCTAGCTCCGCCGCCTCCTCCTTACCGGCGCGCTCGACTTCGCGGATCTGCTGCTCGGTCATGGCGAAGAAGAGCGCGCCGCTGGACACGACGCCGATAATCGCGATGGGGGCCAAAACCTTCCAGCGAATACTCAGCCGCGACCATATCCCGCGGATCGAGTTTTGGGAACGCTGCTCCGGCTTGTCACTCATATTGTTGGCCTCTTGTGTAGACCCGATCGGGGGGATCGGCGGCTGCCCCATGGGGTGCGGCTCATCGGCACGGATGCTTGCTCGGGATGCCCCTAACGCACCGGCCGTACCCCAAAAAAAAACCAGCGAATACCGGCCGGCGAACATGCCGATCAGGCGGGTCGCCGTAGGTATTCCCTGGCTGGCTTTTCTGATTTCCCGGGGCGGTGCATTACATATTCTGAATATAACTCAATGCATTACCCGCCCCTACTTCTATGTTTGAAAGCACACATAGTCTACTGCATCGGCACTGCATCGTGGCAAGTAAAAGCCCTGCCCCAATTGCGGCGATTCGGGTTAGACTGAAGACTACGGAATCGTCGGACCCCCCGATCCGTTCGCCACCGCAAGGAGTCCTCGCCATGCACATGCAATCCATCCGCGCCATCGCCCAGGAACGCGGCGTCAAGCCCGGCCGCCTCAGCAAGGTGGACCTGATCCGCACCCTCCAGCAGCACGAAGGCAACGCCGCCTGTTTCGCCACGGATGTGGACGCGAGCTGCCCGCAAGCGGAGTGTTTGTGGCGAGAGGACTGCACCACCGCGGCCCGAGGCTTGGCGCGTAAGGGATAATCGCTTTCGGCCCGCGACCGGACCGGGCCCGATCCGGTCCGGCTGCGGTTACGCCTGGACCATGGCGAAGATGGCCGCCAGGATGACCGCCGTCTGACCGGCCATCAGGCCAACCAGCCAGCGTAGGATGCTGGAGCGGACTTGTTCGATCTCCAGCCGCAAACGGCCTTCCGTCTCAACGGTCCCCCTTCGGATCTGCTCGGTCTCCCTTCGGATCTCCTCGATCTCACGCCGGATCTGCTCGATCTCCTTTTGCAGGCGCCGCTCCGTCTCGGAGAGGTGGGTTTGGGTCACCAACTCGCGCACCTCAGGATAACGCTCCTCCAGGCGCTCGAACCCCTCCGCGATGACCCGGGCACGAGACCGGTCATCCTCGGCGGCAAGCAGCTTGTCGTAGAACTCGACGGCAGAACCCATGGCGCTCATCTTTCATCCCTCCCTGGATCTCTCCGTGTGGACTATCCGATTATTACAAACCCTCTTCCGGCAGGCAAAAGGCGTCGGTGAGGATGGCGTCGTAGCGCGCCGCTTCATACTCCCGCAGGCGTTCCGCTCCGGCCGCGTCGATGCGGCCCTGCTTTACGGCGTCCGCCAGGCGTTCATCGAAGGTCAGGCCGTCCACCTCCCCCTTGGCTGACCATTGGATGAAGTCGTTGTAGAGCGGTTCCACCGCCTCCAGCAGCGCAAGGGCACGCTCCATGCGGCCGGTGACATCGTCCGCCCGCTCGCCGCCCCAGTAGCCGGCGGCGGTGAGGCGGTCGCGGACGCCGCCAACGCCCATCATCCCCTCGGCGATGGCGGTGGCGACCCGGTCTGACGGGGCGTGGTACGGGCGCCCGAAGGGGAAGACGGTCCAGCGCAGCAGTACCGCCACCGGACGGGACGGGAGATTATGGAAGAAGCCGTCGAAGGCGCGCTGGATCTGGTGGAGGGAGTCCTGCACCGCCCACTCCACGTAGGGCCG
>SKYL01000018.1 GCA_007127935.1 Halorhodospira sp.
CACGGCGAAGCGGCCCGCGGGGCGCTGGGCCGCTTTCTCCGCGCCCCCCTCCACACGTTGCTGACGGTCTCGGTGCTCGGTATTGCCCTGGCGCTACCGGCGGCCTTCTTCCTGCTGCTGGACAATGTGGAGCGCTTGGCCGGTGGCTGGGAGGGCGGCGCACCGCGCATCTCGCTCTTCCTCGACCGGGGCCTGGACGCCGAGCAGGTGGAGGCGCGGGCGGCGGAACTGGGTCGCCGGGACAAGGTGGCGGCGGTGACGACGATCCACCCCGACGAAGCCCTGGCCGAGTTGCGCCGCGCCTCGGAGTTGGACGAGGCACTGGCGCTGCTGGATGAAAACCCCCTGCCGCCGGTGGTGGTGGTGACGGTGCATGCCGGGCTGGGGGCGGAGCGGGTGGCGGCCATCGCTGACGAGTTGGCCGCCACCGCGGGCGTGGAACGGATGCGCCTCGACCGGGAGTGGGTGGAACGGCTCGACGCCATGGTGACGCTGGCCCAACGGGCGGTCTGGTTCGTCGCCGCGCTGCTGGCGGTGGCGGTGATCCTGGTGGTGGGCAACACCATCCGGCTCGCCATCGAGAATCGTCGCCAGGAGATCGAGATCGTCAAACTCATCGGCGGCAGCAACGGTTTCGTCCGCCGGCCCTTCCTCTATGAAGGGCTGTGGTACGGGTTTGCCGGCGGCGCGCTGGCCTGGCTGCTCACCGGCATGGGCCGCTGGGCGCTGGCGGAACCGACCCACCACCTGGCCGACCTCTACGGCAGCGGCTTCCGCATCACCGGGGTCGGCCTGGAAGGGGGTGCGCTGCTGATCGGCGGCGGGGCGGTGTTGGGCCTATTGGGGGCGTGGCTGGCGGTGAGCCGTCACCTGGCGGCCATCGAACCGCGCTAGCCTCCACGCTAGCCCCATGCGGCCTCATCCGGCTTGAAATAGCGGGCGGGCAAACCGATATTGTTGCAGTGAACTATGATTGCAGTGTCACTGTCCAATCAGCCGACGGCGCAAACAGCGCTAACGGCATTCAAGAACAAAGGATTGAGCGGTCTATGAGTCAGCAACTGGTACAGCTCGGTCACCACCAACTGCCGCTGCCGACCGGCAGCGAAGACGCCTACATCCAGGCGGTCAACCGCATTCCGGTACTCGACGCCGAGGCGGAGCGGGATCTGGCCCTGCAATACCACCACGAGGGCGATCTGGACGCCGCCCGCCAACTGGTGCTCTCCCACCTGCGTTTCGTGGTCCACATCGCCCGCGGCTACCGCGGCTACGGGCTGGCCCTGGGCGACCTGATCCAGGAGGGCAACATCGGCCTGATGAAGGCCGTCAAGCGCTTCGATCCGGCGGTGGGAGTGCGGCTGGTCTCCTTCGCGGTCCACTGGATCCGCGCCGAGATCCACGAATTCATCCTGCGCAACTGGCGCATCGTCAAGGTCGCCACCACCAAGGCGCAGCGCAAGCTCTTTTTCAACCTGCGCAGCGCCAAGAAGCGCCTCGGCTGGCTCAGCCGGGACGAGGCGGAGACGGTGGCGCGGGATCTCGGCGTCAAGACCGAGACAGTGTTGGAGATGGAGTCCCGCCTCTCGGGCCAGGACATCGGCTTCGATCCGCTGGCCGCCCAGGACGATGAGGACGCGCCGTGGACCCCGGCGGCCTACCTGGAGGACCGGCGTTTCGACCCCGCCGAGTCCGTCGAGAGCGACGACTGGGATCGCTTCCGCGGCGAGGCGTTGCAGTCGGCGCTGGCGCTGCTGGACGAGCGCAGCCGGGAGATCATCCGCCACCGGTGGCTGGCGGAGGAGCGGGCGACGCTCCAGGAGTTGGCCAACCGTTACGGCGTCTCGGCGGAGCGGATCCGGCAGTTGGAGAAGAACGCCATCGGGAAGCTCAAGGCGGCGGTGGTGGAAGCCTGACTGCTGACTTTACGGCAAATCAAGCCGGGGCGTGTTCACTGCCGGGCTCACCGGACGCGCCCTTTGGGTACCCTGCGCTTCTCGGCCGATCAGGGGACCGCCTGCGGTCGCGGTGCCGCGCCAGGTGGAGCGGAGTCCGCGAGTGGGGGCGCCGGTGGACGAAGTTGAAGCGGGCCACGTGGTAGCTTGGGTCGAAGCCGTAGAAGTTCATCCGCATCTGCTCCATCTCCTCCTTCCGGTAGGCCGCCAACGGCTTCTCCGCCTCGTCGTACCGCCGCCGCTCGGCCTTGGCCGCGATCCACTCCGGCAGGCGCGGGTCCGCCGCCAGCGCCGCCGCCCGCGCCTCCAGTTCCGCCTCGAAACCGGCCACATCGCCGCCGAAGCTCTCATCGACCAATCCCCACTCCAAAGCATCCGGGACCCCCACCGGTAGCCGGTTGCCGAGGATCGCCTCCACCGCGCCGGGACCGGCCCGTCGGGGCAAGAGGTAGGTCCAGTACTCAGAACCGTGAAGGTTGCCCATATTCTTGTAGTGCGGATTGAGGATTACCCCCGGCGCGGCCCACACCCGGTCGGCAGCCAGGGCCAGAAAGACCCCGCCGGCCCCGGCGTTGCCGCGCAGGGCGGCGACCACCAGGCGGTCGTCCATCTCGATCAGGGTCCGGGTCAGGTCGTTCATCGCCTCGATGTTGCGCCACGACTCGTCGGCGGCCCCGGCGGCGGCCTCAATGCGGTGGAGGTGGATACCGTTGGACCAGAAGTCGCGGCCGCCGCGCAGCACCAGCACGCGGATGGGGCGTTGGGCGGCGCGCTCGCAGACCGCCCGCAGGCGGTGGCACTGGTCGGTGCTCATGGCGCCGTTATGGAAGTCGAAGTCGATGAAGGCGGCGCCGTGGTGCTCTTGGTAGCGGATCTCTTGCCAAGTGTCGGCTTCGGTCTCGGCGAAGGGGTCCATGGGCATTTCCTGGACGCCGTCCAGCAGGCCACCAAGAACCTCGACGGCCGGGCGTTTGAGGGAGGTTTGGAGGGCCGTGGGGGGCGGGGGATCCCCGTTCAGGGTGTCGGCCGCCTGGATGGCGGCCGTCAAGCCTCCAGGGACGGATTCACGGCGTCCCTGAAC
>SKYL01000119.1 GCA_007127935.1 Halorhodospira sp.
CGACCCGTCGATCGAGGAGGCGGCGCAGAACCTGGGGGCCGACGGCGTCACCACCTTCCGGAAGATCACGCTGCCGCTCATCGCGCCCGCCTTCTTCTCCGGTCTCGTGTACGCCTTCGTGCGGGCCATGACGGCGATCTCAGCCGCCATCTTCCTCGTCTCGGCCAACTGGAACCTGATGACCGTGCAGATCCTGAACCAGGTCGGCTCCGGCCGGCTCGGCGTGGCCGCCGCCTTCTCCATCCTGACGATCGTCCTCGTGATGATCGCCATCGGCATCATCGGGTTCCTGGTCGAGCGGACCAGCAAGACCACGTCCACGATCCGCTTCTGAGGTGAGCATGACCACGCACGACCCCCGACAGGTGAGCGACCAGGACGCGGACCTCCGCCTCGTGGGCTTGGGCAAGACCTTCGTGAGTCCCGACGATCCGTCCGCCTCGGTCGTCGCGGTCGCCGACGTCGACCTGTCGTTCCGCAAGGGGCAGCTCGTGACGCTGCTCGGCCCATCGGGCTGCGGCAAGACGACGCTGTTGCGGATGATCGCGGGCTTCGAGGAGCCGACCGCCGGCGACATCTTCTTCGGCCCCACGCGCGTGAACGAGCTCGCGCCCAACCGCCGGGACGCCGCGATGGTGTTCCAGAGCTACGCGATCTTCCCGCACCTGAACGTGTTCGACAACATCGCCTTCGGCCTGCGGCTCAAGCGGCTCGGGCGCGCCGCGATGCGGGAGCGGGTGGAGAAGGTGGTCACGCTCGTCGGCCTCGAGGGCATGACGCAGCGCCCCCCCAGCCAACTCTCGGGCGGCCAGCAGCAGCGGGTGGCGCTCGCCCGGTGCATCGTGATGGAGCCGCGGCTCCTGCTCTTCGACGAGCCCCTCTCGAACCTCGACGCCAAGCTGCGCGACCAGATGCGCGTCGAGATCCGGGAGCTGCAGCAGCGCCTCGGGATCACCAGCGTCTACGTCACGCACGATCAGGTCGAGGCCATGGCGCTCTCGGACGTCGTCGTCGTCATGAACGCGGGCCGCGTGGAGCAGGTGGGCGACCCCGTCGAGGTCTACGCGAGGCCCGCGAGCCGCTTCGTCGCCGACTTCATCGGCAAGACCAACTTCCTCGAGGGGCGCGCGCTCGACGCCACGAGCATCGAAGTCGCGGGCGTGCGGGTCGACGTCCCGAACGGCGTCCCGCACGCGCGCGGCAGCGCCGTGACGGCCGTCGTTCGTCCCGAGGCGCTGACCCTCCACCAGGGAGTCGGCGGCCACGGCACGCTCCGAGGCCGCGTCACGCGAGCCGCGTTCCTGGGCAGCCTGGGCGAGGTCGTGGTCGACGTCCCCGAGCAGGGGAGCTGGCTCATCGACGTGCCCAACGCAGCCGAGGTCGGCCTGCCGACGATCGGTGACGAGGTCGGCGTGACGCCGTCGGCGCGCTCGGTGCACGTGTTGCCGGGGTAGGTCGGTCCGCGCTGCAGGGCGCGCCCGGAGTGAGCTGCCCGATAGGCTGGAGGACGACCACCGCGAGACGGCCAAGGAGGCCCACGTGGACCACCCCTTCGAGAAGCTCGGCGCCTTCTACCTGGGCGGCGAGCTCGACCCGGCCAGCGGCGAGCGCAGCGGGATGCTGCTGCTCGACTCGCGCGACCTGACCACCCACGGGGTGATCATCGGCATGACCGGCAGCGGGAAGACCGGTCTCGGCGTCGGCCTCATCGAGGAGGCGGCCATCGACCGGATCCCGGTGATCGCGATCGACCCGAAGGGCGATCTGCCGAACCTGCTGCTCACGTTCCCCGACCTGGCGCCGGGCGACTTCCGTCCGTGGGTGAACGAGGACGTCGCGCGGCAGCGCGGCGTCGACCCCGACACGTTCGCGGCGCAGCAGGCCGAGACGTGGCGTTCGGGTCTGGCCGACTGGGGGCAGGACGGCGAACGCATCCGGCGCCTGCGCGAGCACGCCGACTTCGCCGTCTACACGCCCGGCTCCGCCGCCGGGATCCCGGTGTCGGTCCTGCGCTCGTTCGACGCTCCGCCTCAGGCGCTCGTCGACGACGTGGACGCGTTCCGCGAGCGGGTCCAGAGCACCGTGACCGGACTGCTCGGCCTCCTCGGCATCGACGCCGATCCCGTGCGCAGCCGCGAGCACGTCCTCCTCAGTTCCATCCTCGACGACGCCTGGCGCAAGGGACGCAGCCTCGACCTCGGAGCGTTGATCCAGGCCGTCCAAGCGCCGCCCTTCACGCGCCTGGGCGTGATGGAGCTGGAGTCGGTCTACCCGGCCAAGGACCGCTTCGCGCTGGCCACGGCCCTGAACGCGCTGCTCGCCTCCCCCGGCTTCCAGGCGTGGCTGGAGGGTGAGCCGCTCGACGTCGCTTCGCTGCTGTACACGCCTGCCGGCAAGCCGCGGGTCTCGATCTTCTCGATCGCGCACTTGAGCGACGCGGAGCGGATGTTCTTCGTGACGATGCTGCTCTCGGCGGTGCTGGCGTGGGCGCGCTCGCAGCCGGGCACGAGCACGCTGCGCGCGCTCCTGTACATGGACGAGGTGTTCGGTTTCTTCCCGCCGACCGCCAACCCGCCGTCGAAAGCGCCGATGCTGACGCTGCTCAAGCAGGCGCGCGCCTACGGGCTCGGCGTCGTGCTGGCCACCCAGAACCCGGTCGATCTCGACTACAAGGGGCTCGGCAACACCGGCACGTGGTTCGTCGGACGCCTGCAGACCGATCGCGACAAGGCGCGCGTGCTCGACGCCTTGAGCGGCGCGATGACCGGATCGAACCCGATCCCCCGCGCCGAGCTCGACCGCCTGATCTCGGGCCTGGCCCAGCGCACCTTCCCGATGCACAGCGTGCACCGCGGAGCGCCGACGCTGTTCGGCACGCGCTGGGTCATGAGCTACCTTGCCGGACCGATGACGCTGACGCAGATCCGGGAGCTCGCGCGGCCGGTCGACGCGCCGTCGCCGGCGACGCAGGCATCCGAGGCGCCGAGCCACGGCGGGCCGCCGACCGCGGCGCCGTCCGAGCCAGGCG
>SKYL01000270.1 GCA_007127935.1 Halorhodospira sp.
CCATAGAGGAACGGCTCAAGATTGTTGACCATTTTTTCAAGGAATCAGAACTCAGCGATGAGATACTGGTATATCTCAAGCAGATCGGTGATCTGGAGAGGTTGATATCTAAAGTAGCCGTGGGCAGGATCAATCCTAGAGAAATGAACCAGCTCAGGAAGGCACTTAAAAGTACTCTCCCGATCAAAAACCTGCTCAAATCTCAGAAAAACCCCTCTTTAAAGAAAATAGCTGATCAGATCAATCCCTGCGAGTTTCTGCTGGAAAAAATAGAGAATGAACTGCTCGAAGATGCCCCGATGCTGACCCACCAGGGAGGCATCATCAAAAACGGAGTTGACGAAGATCTTGACGAATACAGAAGGCTGGCCACCTCCGGTAAGGATTATTTACTTCAGATCCAGCGAAGGGAAGTCCAGCGTACGGGCATATCATCCCTGAAGATTGCCTACAATAAAGTGTTTGGCTACTACCTGGAAGTATCCAATACCCATAAAGATAAAGTGCCACAGGAATGGATCAGAAAGCAGACCCTGGTCAATGCGGAGCGCTACATCACCGAAGAGCTGAAGACCTATGAGGAAAAGATCCTTCATGCCGAGGAGCGGCTGATCGTGCTGGAGCAAAAGTACTTCCAACTCCTGGTGCAGGATGCCACTACCTATGTCGCCAGTATCCAGCAAAATGCCCGTATGCTCGGGACCGTAGACTGCCTGCTGTCCTTTGCTCAGGTGGCCAAGGCAAACAATTACTGCAGGCCCAAGTGTACCGAATCTGATGCACTTGAAATCAGGGACGGCAGGCATCCTGTGATAGAAAAGCAACTGGCCATGGGAGAGAGCTATGTGCCCAATGACATCTATCTGGACCATGGCAGCCAGCAGATCATCATTATCACCGGACCAAACATGGCCGGTAAATCAGCCTTACTCCGACAGACGGCACTGATCGTACTCATGGCACAGATGGGGAGTTTCGTGCCGGCATCTTACGCCCGGATAGGTTTGATCGATAAAGTCTTTACCAGGGTAGGGGCTTCTGATAACCTATCCAAAGGGGAATCGACCTTCATGGTAGAAATGACCGAGACGGCAAGTATTCTAAATAACCTCTCCGACCGTAGCCTTGTGCTGATGGATGAGATCGGTCGTGGGACTTCTACCTATGATGGGATTTCCATCGCCTGGTCTATTGTAGAATATCTGCATAACCATCCCAAATTTAAAGCGAAGACGCTATTTGCCACGCATTACCACGAATTGAACCAGCTGGCGGATGATTTTGGCCGGGTAAAGAATTACAATGTGTCCGTCAAAGAGGTAGGCAATAAAGTAGTGTTTATGCGAAAGTTAAATAAGGGTGGCAGTGAGCACAGCTTTGGTATCCATGTGGCCCAGATGGCGGGGATGCCAAATCCGGTGGTCCTTAGAGCCTCTGATATCATGGGACATTTGGAGAAAGATAAAAACATGCACCAGCAAAAAGAAAAAATAAGGGATATGCCCAAAAACAATTTTCAGCTGAGTCTGTTCGAAATAGATCCTAAATTCAATGAAGTAAAAGAAATGCTGGACAAGCTGGACATAAATACCATTTCACCCGTAGAGGCATTAATAAAACTTAATGAAATCAAAAAAAAGCTGGACTAATCATTGGCTTTTAGGGATAATTATATAATATTAGCCGCATAGAGCAAAGATTGAAGAATTATGGGAGAGGATATTATAGAGCAGCTCAAAAAACAGGATAAATACAGAAAATTATTCTGTTCCTGGACTGATAAAGGAAGTACATTAATAGAGCGTGAAGAAGCCCTTTTGGAGGAGCTGGAAAATTTAAATAAGCAGATCAATTCAGGGGAAAATCTTTTGATCGGTAGTTTTGATTACCGGGACTGGAGTCTCGCATTCTTTACTGACAATATCTTTGATGTGTCTGGCCTGCCTATCGAATACTTTAAAAAATATGGATTGGAAGCTACCATGTCCATGTTTCATGAAGAGGACAGGGAGGAAATGTCTGTCTTTCATAAACACCTCATCGAAGTCTACGATCAGCTCACGCTGGAGGAGAAAAAGACATTTGGGTGTACCTATACCTATCGCTGGATCCACAGGATCACCAATGAGCATATCTGGCAGATGTCCACTTTGATTCCCTATATTACGGATAAGGAAGGAAATATCATCTTTGACCTACAGATCGTGGTGAGACTTCACAATCCTCCAAATCCTGCTGAATACCATTGGGAGTATCATTATACTGCTTCTAACGGCGCTATGATTAAAGTAGAAAAGCAATTTGAGAAAAAGGTGCTAAAAGGACTTTCCAAGAGGGAAATGCAGGTGGTGGAATTAATGGTACAGGGCAAGACCAGTGTGGTTATTTCCGAAGAACTTGGCCTTAGTCCCAATACAGTCATCACCCACAGGAAAAATATATTGCGAAAGCTCAATGTCAAGAACGCTGTAGAGCTAATGAATTTGATGAAGTAGGTTAATGTGAAAATTAATGGCCTGAAAATCAAAACCTGAGACATTATAGCATGTTTTCTAATTGATTTTTTTAGGTCTAGAGTTTGCGAATTAAGAAAAGAGATATACCTTTGTATCCACAATCGCAAGAGATTGTAAATAAACAAGCGAAAGTAGCTCAGCTGGTAGAGCACGACCTTGCCAAGGTCGGGGTCGCGAGTTCGAATCTCGTCTTTCGCTCTCTCAAAGCCCTTGTCATAGAGGGCTTTGTTGTTTAAGACAATTTTCCAATCATGGAAAAGCCGGGATGGTGGAATAGGTAGACACGCAAGACTTAAAATCTTGTGGCTTCACGGCCGTGCGGGTTCGATTCCCGCTCCTGGTACAGAGCCTCACTGCAAAGTGGGGCTTTTGTGTTTTAAAGAGGTTAATTTTTTTACTATGAGAAAAAAAATTTTTATGCATATCCGCTTTCTAACCAGTAGTGGACGTCAACTAGTAAAGGGATGGCCAATATCTAGGTTTAAATCAGCTTCGGTCTTCGGTCTTC
>SKYL01000016.1 GCA_007127935.1 Halorhodospira sp.
CAGAGGAAGGGGTGGCTCTTGACCACCGGCATCTTGCCTTCGCTCTTGGCGATCTTCTCCAGCGTACCGACGTCGAGACCTTCACCGATGCCGCAACCGGAGCAGATATATGCTGCGAATTTCTTTTCATCGGCCATGATCTACGCGGCCTCCGTCGAAGCAGTTTTATGGATGACTTGAATGGCCCGGAGGGAGGACCCGGTGGCGCTCTGCACGGCCCGATTGACGTCGAGCGGGGCGCCGGCCACGCCGGCGGCGAACATGCCGCCGTCCTTGGAGCCTTCGATAAAGCCGGAGGAATCGAGGACCACACCCTCCGGCAGCGAGACGCCCTTGACCTCGGGCTCCATGCCCACGGCGAGGACCACCAGGTCGTGCTCGTTGGCGTAGCGGTGGTAGCCCTCGGTGTCCACGCCGTGCAGCACCGGGTTGCCGTTCTCCCGGTTCTCGGCGATACGGGCCACCTTCGACTTGACGAACTGCACGGTCTCGTCGGCCCGGACCTTCTGGTAGAAGTCCTCGAACCGGTCGATGACCCGCAGATCGATGTAGTAGACCGTGGACTTACCCTCTTCGCCGTAAGCGGCGTTCACATACTGGGTCTGCTTCATGGAGGCCATGCAACAGATCCGCGAGCAGTGGCGCAGGTGGTTCTCGTCACGCGACCCGGCGCACTGAATGAAGGCGACGTTCTTCGCCTCCTTGCCGTCGGAGGGGCGGACCAGTTTGCCGCCGGTGGGACCGTTGGGGTCGGCCAGACGCTCGAACTCGACGCTGGTGATCACATTGGCGAAGCGATCGTAGCCGTAGGGCTGGATCTTGGCCGCATCGTAGGGACGCCAGCCGGTGGCCCAGATGATGGCGCCGACGGTCAGATCGACGTTCTCTTCCTTCATCTCCAGGTCGACGGCGCCAAACTTACAGGCCGCCTTGGCCTTCTCGGCCTCTTCGGTGCCGATGATGGAAGGGTCGATGACGTAGCGCTGCGGATAGGCCATCCCGTGGGGCAGATAGGCCGCCTTGATCTGATCCAGTCCGTAATTGAACGGATTCGGGATCTCTGTACCGACGGCGCGGCCGCAATCGCCGCAACCGGTGCAGTGCTCATTGACGTAACGGGGCCGGGTCTTCAGGCTCGCCGTATAGTTCCCCCGCTCACCGGCGACGGCCACCACCTCGGTCATGGTCATGACCCGCACATTGGGATTGGCCCGGATGCGCTGCAGGTTGATCTCCAATCCACACGTGGGGTGGCACATCTTGGGGAAGTAGCGGTCGAGCTGGGCGGTGCGTCCACCGAGCGCCGGCTCCCTCTCCACCAGGATGACCTGACTGCCGCACTCCGCTGCTTCCAGCGCCGCCGTCATCCCCGAAATGCCGCCGCCGACGACCAGTACTGTCTGGTTGGTTGCGATTGGGGCCGTCATTGAGCCTCCGATTAATCATCATGTTTGAATGGTTGCCAACGGCCGATTCTCTAGCACCCGCAGCCTGGTCGCAACCCCCCAATATGGATAGGGACCCTCTCCCCCCACTTCCCTAAGCAAACCGTATCAAGCACATCGGAAACCCTGATGGTCTTCGCCCACCACCGGATCGAGTCACGGCAAGCCGTTGTGGGATACTGGCTGGCAACTCTATACCGCGGCCGAGTGACGCACTCGGCCTGACACACCAACGAATCAGGGAGTAACGGTCCTATGTCGAAACGTAACGCTTTCTATGCCCAGTCGGGCGGAGTGACCTCGGTCATCAACGCCTCCGCCTGCGGCGTCATTGAGGCGGCGCGCAAGCACCCGGACGCCATCGGCACGCTCTACGCGGGGCGTAGCGGCATCCTCGGCGCCCTGCGCGAGGAACTGATCGATACCGGCAAGGAGTCCGCCGAGGCCATCGCCGCCCTCAAGTACACCCCGGCCGGCGCCTTCGGCTCCTGCCGTTACAAGCTGAAGGGGCTGGAAGAGAACAAGGCGGAGTACGAGCGGCTGATCGAGGTCTTCAAGGCCCACGACATCGGCTACTTCTTCTACAACGGCGGCGGCGACTCCCAGGACACCGCCCACAAGGTCTCCCAGTTGGGCGAGAAGATGGGCTACCCGATCACCTGCATCGGCGTTCCCAAGACCGTGGATAACGACCTGCCGATCACCGACACCTGCCCGGGCTTCGGCTCGGTGGCCAAGTACATCGCCATCTCCACCCGCGAGGCCAGTTTCGACGTCGCCTCCATGGCCGAGACCTCCACCAAGGTTTTCGTCATCGAGGTGATGGGCCGCCACGCCGGCTGGATCGCCGCCGCCGGCGGGCTGGCCGCCGACGAGGAGACCGACCTGCCCATCGTCATCCTCTTCCCCGAGGTGGCTTTCGACCAGCAGAAGTTCTTGGCCAAGGTCGATGAAAAAGTGAAGGAGTACGGCTACTGCTCCGTCGTCGTCTCGGAAGGGGTCAAGGGTCCCGACGGCACGTTCCTCTCCGAGACCGGCCAGCGCGATGCCTTCGGCCACGCCCAACTGGGCGGCGCCGCCCCGGTCATCGCCCAGATGGTCAAGGACAACCTGGGGCACAAGTACCATTGGGCGGTAGCCGACTATCTCCAGCGGGCCGCCCGCCACATTGCGTCGAAGACGGATGTGGAGCAAGCCTACGCCGTAGGCGCCGCGGCGGTGGAGTTCGCCCTGGCGGGCAAGAACGCCATCATGCCGACCATCGTGCGCGAGTCCGACTCCCCTTACCGCTGGACCATCGGCGAGGCGCCGCTGGCCGAGGTGGCGAACCGCGAGATCATGATGCCGAAGGAGTACATCACCGAGGACGGTTTCGGCATCACCGAGGCGTGCCGCCGGTACCTCAGCCCGCTGGTGGCCGGGGAATCCTATCCCGAGTACCACAACGGCCTGCCCCGCTACGTGCGCCTGAAGAACGAGTTGGTGCCGAAAAAGCTGAAGGAGGGCTTCGAAGTGTAGCGTAGGGCGCGTCATCGCGAGGAGCGGAGCGACGTGGCGAAC
>SKYL01000055.1 GCA_007127935.1 Halorhodospira sp.
AGGCGGCGCAGCGCAACAGCTCTTCCTCCTCGATGAAGAGCGCCACCAAGTCGGCGTGGCGGCGGGCGGCCAACTCCATCGCCGCCTCCAGGGCGCCGAGGCTGCTCCGGGAGGTGTCGAGCAGGACCACCACCCGCTCCAGCCGGAGCGGCGGCTTCGCGTCCCCGTTCCGTTCTTCGCCGTTACTCACCGCCGTCCCCCCGGCTGGATACCGCGTGCTCCCCGTCTTCGCCGTCCCCCCCGTCGCCGCCGTGGCGGCGGCGGGCGGCGGCGAAGCGCTCCAGGCGGTCCGCCACCTTGCGGTTCAGTGTCCCCGGCGGCCAGCGGCCGTCCTCGCCGCGCGCCCCCGCCGGCAGCCCGGTGAGCAGTTCCAGCGCGTCGTCCACGTGGGTCAGCGGGTAGATGTGGAAGCGGCCCTGTTCCACCGCCTCGCGGACCTCCCGCCGGAGCATCAGGTGCGGGACGTTGGTGGCGGGGAGGGCGACGCCGTGTCCACCGTGCAGCCCCGCGTCGCGGCAGACCTCGAAGTAGCCCTCGATCTTCTCGTTGACGCCGCCCACCGCCTGGACCTCGCCGAGCTGGTTCACCGAGCCGGTCACCGCCAGGGCGTGGTCGATGGGGGTCTCGGCGATGGCCGAGATCAACGCGCAGAGTTCCGCCACCGACGCGCTGTCGCCGTCGATCCGGCCGTAGGACTGCTCGAAGGCGAGGCTCGCCGAGAGCGACAGTTCCCCCTCAGGCGCGTAGCGGTGCGCGAGAAAGCGGGAGAGGATCATCACCCCCTTGGAGTGGATGTTGCCGCCCAGCTTCGCCTCCCGCTCGATGTCCACCAACTGCCCCCGGCCGGGGCGGGCGGTGGCGGTGATCCGCGTCGGGCGGCCGAAGGCGTGATCCCCCAGTTGGAGCACTGAGAGGCCGTTCACCGAGCCGGTGTGGCGGCCCTCGGTGTGGATCACCACCGTGCCGCGGCGGATCATCTCCAGCGTCCGGTCGCGCAGCCGCGAGGCGCGCCGCTCTTGGGCGGCCAGGGCGCGCTCCACATGCGCGCCGGTGACCGCCTCCGCGCCGTCCTCGGCGGCGTGGTGGTCGGCCTCGTGGAGCAGGTCGGAGAGCGGGCGGCCCCGCGCCGCCAGGCGCTCGCTGTCGTCGGCCATCCGCGCCCCGTGCTCCACCAGCCGCGCCACCGCGCCCCGGTGGAACGGGCGCAGTTGCTCGCGCTGGGCGATGGTGGCGATGAGCCGGGCGTAGAGCCGTTGGTTCTCATCGTCCCACGGCAGGTCGTCCTCCAGATCGGCCTCCACCTTGAAGAGTTGGCTGAACTCCGGGTCGTAGGCCGACAGCAGGTAGTAGAGCATCCGGTCGCCGAGCAGGACCACCTTGACCTCCAGCGGCACCGGCTCCGGTTCCGGGCTCACCGTGCTCCAGAAGCCGTAGAGCTTCTCCAGCGACTCCAGCCGCAGCTCGCCGGCGAAGAGGGTGCGCTTCAACGTCTCCCACGCGAAGGGCTGGAGCAGCACCTTGTGGGCCTCCACGATGAGATAGCCGCCGTTGGCCCGGTGGAGCGCGCCGGGGCGGATCAATGTGAAGTCGGTGATCAACGCCCCCTGCTGGACCCAGTGCTCGATGCGCCCGGCCAGCTTCTGGTGGGTCGGCATGTCCTCGTAGACCACCGGCGCGCCGCTCTCCGGCTTGTGGTGGATCAGCAGATTCGCCGTGTAGCGGGTGAGCAACTGGTCCATCTGCTCCTGATCGCCGGAGCGGAAGACGTCCACGTTCTCCACGATGTCGTCGCGCAGGGCGTCGAGATGGGCGGCGGCGGCCGGTACCGCCCCGAAACGCTGGTGGAGTTCCTGGATGTGCTGGCCCACCGCCAACAGCGTCATCTCCTCGTTGAGCTGCCGGACCTGGTCGTGGACCTCCTTGCGCCACTTCGGGATCTGCTGGACCACCTGTTGCAGCCGGTGTTGCAGCCCCTCGATGGTCTGCTGAATCCGGCGGCGCTCCTCCTCGGAGAGCTTTTGGAACTGGTCCGGATCGAGTACCTCGCCGTCCTTCATCGGCGCGAACGAAAAGCCCGACGGCGTGGAGATCAGCGCGATCTCCTTTTGCTCCGCTTCTTCGTGGACTTCCTCGAACGCCTCGCGCTGGCGGCGGCTCAGTTGCTGCTGCAACTCCTGGAGCCGCCCCTGGTACTCATCGCTCTCGAAGGTGGCCGGGATCGTCGTGCGCAGTTCCTCGATCAACTGCTGCAAGTCCTGCCGCCACCGCTCCCCCTGCCCGGAGGGCAGGCGGCAGAGGAGCGGCCGGTTCGGTTCGACGAAGTTGTGGAGATAGCACCAGTCCGACGGTGTCGCTTCGTCCCGGGCGCGGGCGGCCAGAAAGCGGCGCACCATCTCCAGCTTTCCCGCCCCCGGCGGCCCCATGACGAAGAGATTGAAGCCCTCGCCCCGGGCACCGGCGCCGAAGGTCAGTGCCTCCAACGCCCGCTCCTGGCCGGGAGGGCGCTCCAGCGGCTTCAACTCCGCGGTGGTCTCAAAATCGAAGACGCCCGCGTCACAGACGCGGTAGAGCCGGGACAGCGAGAGGGGTTCCGGGGCGGTCATGGGCGCTCCCTTTCTACGACGGTTGCCGTAACGGTAGCAAGGGAGACGGAACGGGGGGAGAGAAAGTCGATTGATGTTGGGCGATTGGTGCCGGGAGTGGGACTCGAACCCACACTCTGTCGCCAGAATCGGATTTTGAGTCCGACGCGTCTACCAGTTCCGCCATCCCGGCACGGCGGCAATGTTATCACTTGTTTGCGGAGTATGGCAGTTGTTGTTGGCGATCGAACCACGGCCCGGTAAGCTCCCCCCGTGCGCCGCAGCGACTTCCACTACGATCTTCCCGAAGACCGGATCGCCCGCCGCCCCCCGGCGGAGCGGACCGGCGCCCGCCTGTTGGTGCTCGACGCGGTCGGCGGGGTGGCCGACCGC
>SKYL01000110.1 GCA_007127935.1 Halorhodospira sp.
AAATCCGTGACACCTTACGTACCGCCCTCACCTGCGAGCAGCCGCCGGAGCCGCCGGCCACACGCCGGGTTCCGCGACAGTTGCGCCACTTCCAAACCCGGACCCAGATCACTTTCAGTGACGATTCGCAGAACCAGCGCACGGCGTTGGAGATCATCACCGCCGATCGCCCCGGTTTGTTGGCCCGGGTCGGCGAAGCGTTCTCCCATTGCGGAGTGCGGGTCAAGAACGCGAAGATCGCCACCATCGGCGAGCGCGCCGAGGACGTCTTCTTCATCACCGATGAGGACGGCCGGCCGCTGCACGCCCCGGAGCAGTACCGTTGCCTACGCTACCGGCTGCGCACTTTGTTGGACGAGGAGAATCCATGAACCGCGGATTGCCGCACCTGCAACCCTACCCCTTCGAGCGTCTGGAACGCCTGCTGGCCGGCTCCCGCTCGGAATCGGCCGCGCCGGCCATCCTGTTGGGCATGGGCGAGCCCCAGGACCCCACGCCCGCCTTCATCCGCCAGACACTGGCGGAGAACGCCCACTTGATGAACCGCTATCCGGCCACGGCCGGCACCATGCCTTTGCGTGAGGCGGTGGCGCAGTGGCTTCAGCGCCGCTACCCACTTCACGGCGGCGCGCTGGACCCCCTCACCCAGATCCTTCCGGTGAACGGGACACGGGAAGCGCTCTTCGCGTTGGCCCAAACCGTCATCAGCGGCCGCCGCGCCGCCGTGGCCATGCCCAACCCGTTCTATCAGATCTATGAAGGGGCGGCGCTACTGGCCGGGGCCGAACCGGTCCACGTTCCCGCCGCCCACGGCAACGGCCTTCCCGATCTCGACGCGATCCACTCCGTCGGCCTCTGGAACCGGATTCAACTCTTCTACCTCAATACCCCGGCCAACCCCACCGGTGGAGTGGCCGATCTCGACTACTTCCGCCGACTGTTGGAGTTGTCCGATCACTACGGCTTCGTGGTGGCGGCGGACGAGTGCTACGCCGACATCTACCCTGACGGGGCGGAACCGCCCCCCGGCCTGGTCCAGGCGTGCCTGGAGACCGGCCGCCACGGGTTGGAGCGCTGCGTCGCATTCCACAGCCTTTCAAAGCGCTCCAACGCTCCCGGCCTGCGCTCGGGGTTCGTGGTGGGCGATGCAGGGTTGATTCACGCCTTCCTGCGCTACCGGACCTACCACGGGTGCGCCATGCCGCTCCATGTGCAGGAAGCCAGCCGTGCCGCCTGGACCGACGACGCCCACGCCGCCATCGCCCGCGCCACCTATACCGAGCGGCTGCGGGCGGTGATCGATATCCTGGACGGGGTTTTGGAGGATGTGGCCATGCCCGGCGGCGGCTTCTACCTATGGCCCCGCACGCCGATCCCGGACACCGAGTTCGCCCGCGCCCTGTGGGAGGAAGAGCACGTCAAGGTCATCCCCGGACGCTTTCTCTCCCGTAGCCGGGACGGCCTCGACCCCGGCGCCAACCGCATCCGCATGGCGCTGGTCCAGGACCTGGAGACCTGCGTCGACGCCGCGGAAAGGATCAAAAGATTCGTCGAAACGCTTTAGGCTTCAACCATACAATCATCAAAAACACAGGGAGTCCCCATGTCCGAGATTCGCACCACCATCGAAGAGGCCTTCGAGCGCCGCGCGGAGATCACCCCCGCCAACGCCCCGGCCGAGGTCCGTGAGGCCGTGGAAGCGGCCATTCTGCTGCTTGATCGCGGCGAGGCCCGGGTGGCCGAACCCACCGAGAACGGCTGGCAGGTGAACCAGTGGCTGAAGAAGGCGGTCCTGCTCTCCTTCCGGCTCAACGACAACCACCTGATGCGCGGCGGCGTGACCAATTTCTTTGACAAGGTCCCGCTGAAGTTCGCCGACTGGGGCGAGGAGGCGCTGCGGGCCTCCGGCGTGCGCGTGGTGCCACCGGCCACCGCCCGGCGCGGCAGCTATATCGCCCCCGGCGCGGTCCTGATGCCGTCATACGTCAACATCGGCGCCTACGTGGACGAGGGAACCATGGTCGACACCTGGGCCACAGTGGGCTCCTGCGCCCAGATCGGCAAAAACGTCCACCTCTCCGGCGGCGTCGGCATCGGCGGCGTGCTGGAGCCGTTGCAGGCCGGCCCCACCATCATCGAGGACGACTGCTTCGTCGGCGCCCGTTCCGAGGTGGTGGAAGGCGTCGTGGTGGAGCGCGGCGCGGTGATCTCCATGGGCGTCTACATCGGGCAGAGCACCAAGATCTACGACCGGGAGACCGGCGAGATCCACCAGGGCCGGGTGCCGGCCGGGGCGGTGGTGGTGCCGGGCAACCTGCCGGCCAAGGACGGCACCCACAGCCTCTACTGCGCGGTGATCATCAAGCGGGTGGATGAGAAGACCCGCGCCAAGGTCGGCATCAACGAATTGCTGCGGCCGTAATGGACACACCGACCCTGGAACTGGCCCGGGCGCTGATCCGGCGCCCCTCGGTCACCCCGCGGGACGCCGGTTGTCAGGCGCTGCTGGCGGAACGGCTGGCGGCCGCCGGCTTCACGGTGGAGGATCTGCCGTTCGGCGAGGTCTCCAACCTGTGGGCCCGGCGGGGGACCGAAGGACCGATCCTCTGCTTCCTCGGCCACACCGACGTGGTCCCTTCCGGGCCGGAGTCGGCGTGGCGCCACCCGCCCTTTCAGCCGGTGGTGGAGGACGGCTTCCTCTACGGCCGGGGCGCGGCGGACATGAAGGGCAGCGTCGCCTCCTTCATCACCGCGGCGGAGCGCTTTGTCGCCCGGCACCCGGGGCACGCCGGCTCGGTGGCGGTCCTGGTGACCAGTGACGAGGAGGGGCCCGGCGTCGACGGCGTCAAGCGGGTGATGGAGGCGTTCGACCAACGAGGAGCGTTCATCGACTACTGCCTGGTGGGCGAACCGTCCAGCCGACAGCGTCTCGGCGACGAGATCAAGGTAGGCCGGCGCG
>SKYL01000345.1 GCA_007127935.1 Halorhodospira sp.
CCACGGCGGCGACTCCGAGTGGCAGCAGGAGCAGCTTGACGGCGGACGATGCCGCCAACAGCGGCAGGTTGCGGGCCACCTCCCGCCAGTAGAGGCCGGCACCCACCGCCATCAGCCCAAGGGGCAGTGCGGCTTGGCCGACGCCGTCGAGGAATGCCGCCAGCGGCGGCGGCAAGGTCCACGGCAGCAGTCCGAGGAGCAGGCCGATGGCACAGGCGGCCACCAGGGGGTTGCGGACCACGCCGCCGATGAAGCCGATGCGCGGGTTGCCGGTTCCGGCTCCGTAACGCACCAGCGCGGCGATGGCCACCAGATTCACCAGCGGGACGAGGATGGCGAGGCTGACGGCGGCCAACGTCAATCCCTCGCTGCCGAACAGCGCCCCGGCGGCGGCAAGGCCAACGTAGGTGTTGGGCCGGATGCCGCCCTGGAGGGCCGAGGTGAAGCCCGGTCCGTCGGCACGCAGCAGGGGTCTGGTCGCCCACAGCAAGGCGCCGGCAACCGCGACGCTGCCCACCAGCAGGGCGGCGATGGGCAGTATCGGCAAGTCCCGCAAGGGTGCCTCGGCGAGGCGGGCCACCAGTAGGGCCGGTAGGGCGAGGTAGTAAGTGAAACGCTCCGCGCCGTCCCAGAAGGCCGGAGGGACGAAATCCCTCCGGCGCAGCAGGTAGCCCAGGGCGATTAGACCGAAGACCGCCGCCAGTGCGTTGGCCATGGTCCGGTGACGCCCTTAGCGGTCCGCCGGCCGCAGGAGTGGCTCCCGTGAGGCGAATTTGTACTGCCACGCGAGGAGAGCCGCACCGACGATGATCCCGGCGATGTCGGTGTAGATGCCGCCGTAGATCATGGAGACGGCACCGGCCAGCAACACCCCGCGGAGCAGCAGCGGGACGTGGCCGAAGAGCCAACCCTGCACGGCGGCGGCCAGCAGGTAGATGCCGATGGAGGCGGTGACGGTGACCCGTAGCACATCGGGCCACGGCGCCTCACCGAGCATCGCCGGACTGTAGAAGAACATGAACGGCACGATGAAGGCGGCGAGACCGATCTTGAAGGCGGTCACCGCGGTCTTCAGCGGGTCCGAGCCGGCGATGCCGCCGGCGGCGTAGGCGGCCAGGGCCACCGGCGGGGTAATGGCCGAGAGCACGGCGTAGTAGAAGACGAAGAAGTGGGCCACCAGCGGCGGCACGCCCAACTGCTGGAGACCGGGGGCCACCACCGAGGCGGCCACCGCGTAGGCGGCGGTGGTGGGCATGCCCATGCCCAGCATGATGGAGATGCACATGGCGAAGAACATGGCCAGTAGCATCGAGGTGTCGGCCACCCCCAGGAGCATTGACGAGAACCGCCCGCCGACACCGGTGAGGCTGATCACGCCGACGATGATGCCGGCGCAGGCGCAGACTGCCACCAACGGGATCACCATGCGTCCGCCCAACTCCAAGGCCCGCAGGACTTGGCGGATGCCCATGGCGTGGGGGGTGAGCCAGCTCACCATGGCCGCGGCCACGGTGGCCAGCGTGCCCGCCCGGATCACCGAGTAGCCTTGGAAGAGGGTGAAGATCAGGACCACAATGGGCACGAAGAGATAGACTTGGCGCATCATCCGCCCCAGGGCCGGAAGCTCCGCCCGGGGCAGGCCCTTCATCCCCATCTTGGCCGCCTCGTTGTCGACCATGAAGTAGACGGAGAGGAAGTAGAGGGCGGCCGGGATGATCGCGGCGACGACGATCTCGGTGTACGGAATGCCGGTGATCTCCGCCATGATGAATGCGCCGGCGCCCATGATCGGCGGCACCAACTGCCCGCCGGTGGAGGCGGTGGCCTCGATCGCCCCGGCGCTCTGGGGCCGGTATCCGACCTTCTTCATCAGCGGGATGGTCAGGCTGCCGGTGGCCACCACGTTGCCGGCCGAGGTGCCGTTGATCATCCCCATCAATCCCGACGCGAAGACCGAGACCTTGGCCGGGCCGCCCCGGGCCCAGCCGGCCAGGGCGAAGGCGAAGTTCACGAAGTAGTCGCCGACGCGGGAGATCTGCAGGAAGGCGGCAAAGGTGATAAAGAGGATGATGTAAGTGGACGAGACCGCGGTGGTGGGGCCGAGGATGCCGTTGTCGGTGTAGATATAGGTAAAGAACCGGGTGAACGAGTACCCCCGGTGCTCCAGGAAGCCGGGGAGCCACGGGCCGAGGAACGCATAGATCAGAAAGATGCCGGTGATGATGACCAGCGCCAGCCCGGCGATGCGCCGGGTCAGTTCCATGATCAGCAGCACGCCGGCGGCGGCGATCCACAGCTCGTGATCCCCGGCCAGGGGGGTGCCGGCGGCCATGCGCCAGCGGGTCAACGCCATGATGATGTACGCGCCGACCATCAGTGCGCCGATGCCGAGAATCCAATCCGGCCAGTGAACCCGGTGGCTGGGGCTGCGGAAGAGCAAGGCGGCCACCGTGGCCAGCACCGTGGTGGCGAACACGGTGGCGCCGAACTGCATGGCGATCCCCGGTGGCAAGGCCATCGGGGAGATCTCCTCGATCTCCAAGAGGTAGCCGACGTATCCCAGCGTTCCCGCGGCCCATAGCAACAGGATCAGGGCCGGAACCGCCACCGCCCATTGGGCGATCCCCATGGGTTCCGGCTCCGCTCGCCGGTCCAGCGCCCGCGCCGAGGTCAGCGCGAAGCCGATGAAGAGCCCGGCCGCCACGTGCGTGATGCGGAAGGCCCAGGTCTCCATCGGCGAGATGTTCAGCGTGAAGAAGTGGAACGCCGTGTAGAGCACGCACGCCCAAAAGAGGAGGTGGCTTTGCCAGCCGGTGAGGCTGCGCTCGCTGGGGCCGATGGGGATCTCCGTTTCGCCCTGGGCCGCGACGTGGTGCTCCAGGTCAGTTTCCTTGTCGCTCATGGGACCGGTTGCCTCGGTGGTTGTTGGTTCCCCACAAACAACCCGCCCCCGACCGGATCACGGTCGGGGGCGGGCATCAACACAGCTACCGTGGGTAGCGGTTCAGCCGCGCAGATCGTCCGGGATATGGTAACCGTTCTCCTCGAACCAGCGCACCGCCCCCGGGTGGAACGGCAGGAACGAGTTGTACTGTACGTTCTCCGGCACCGTCTCCCAGGCCGCCCGGTGGATGCGCATCATCCGCTCGTGGTTCTCCATCACGGTCTTGGTGACGCCATACACCAGGGATTCCGGAATGTCCTTGTGGGTGATGGCGAAGTTCCATATGGAGACCGCCTGGACCTCCCCGCCCAAAGAGCCGTACTGCTCCGGTGTGATGCTGGCCGGCGAAAGCTCGGGGAAGGCGTCGAGGATCTGCCGTTGCTGCGCCTCGGTGACGGAGAAGATGTTGACATCGATCTCCGCTTCCAATTGAGAGAACGCCGAGATCGGCACGCCGGCGGCGAAGGCGAAGGCGTCGATCAGACCGTCCTGCAACTGGCCGGCCAAGTCGGAAGCACCGCCGTTGCGGATCTGGACGTCGATCCCCAGCAGATCGAAGAACTGTGGGAAGTACATGTCGGCGGTGCCGCCGGCGGGGCCGACGCCGACCCGCTTGCCGGCCAGGTCGTTCAGGGAGTTGAAACCGTCCCGGGCGCGGGTGATCACATGGAAGGTGGTTTGGTACATGGGGAAGACGGCGCGGATGCTCTTATGCTCCAGCCCCGGCGCCAGCTCGCTGTTGCCCGTCCAGGCGGCGTAGGCCGGCCCCATGGTGACCATGCCGAACTGGTGGTCGCCGGTCTCCACCAGCGTTGCGTTCTGTACCGGTCCGCCGGTGACCTCGCCGCCGGCGCGGATATCCAGCTCCTCGGCGACCATGTCGGCCCAGCCGGAACCGTAGATGAAGTAGGTGCCGCCCTGGCTGGCGGTGCCGACAGTGATGCTGCGCGGCCAGTCGCTGCGGTCGGCGGAGGCCGTGGCGGCCACGGTCATGACGGCCGCCGCGGTCAGTGCGGTGATGATTGTGCGGATCTGCATGGATGGACTCCTTGGGTGTTGAACCGGTAACACGGATGCTTCTATAAGCCGTTCTACATTCCGAGGGTATGAAAGGTTATGGCAGCGGTGGGTTCTGCTGTCAACGCTGCGGCGCAGCATGGGGTTGTAAGGTCATCGGCGGGGATTGCCTTATGTTGGGTCCCCTCTTGGAACGGTCTGCATCTCGACGAATTCGAAGAGTCCTTCCAATCCCCCTTCCCGGCCGAAACCGGACTGTTTCATCCCGCCGAAGGGGGCCTCGGGGGTCGGGCCGCTGCCGGTGTTCCAGCCCACGTGGGCGAACTCCAGGCGCGGGATGATCCGCCCGGCCCGCCCTTCGTCGCCGGTGAAGATGTAGGACGCCAGACCGAAGTCGGTGTCGTTGGCCAGGACCACCGCCTCATCGTCGCCGTTGAAGGTGGCCACCGGCACCAGCGGGCCGAAAGTCTCCTCGCGCCAGCACGCCATCTCCGGGGTGACGCCGCGCACCACGGTGGGGGCGAAGAAGGCGCCGTGGTCGCCGGAGAGCGGCCCCGGGTCGCCGCCCAGGAGGAGTTCGGCGCCCCGGTCCACGGCGTCGTTGAGGTGGCGGCGGACCTTGTCGTAGCCGGCGCGGTCGATGAGCGGCCCCAGGTCGGTCCCCGGCACCATGCCGTCCCCCACCCGCAGGGCGCCGGCCCGTTCCACCACTTTTTGGCAGAAGGCGTCGGCGGCTGGTTCCTCCACCAGGATGCGGTTGGCGCAGACGCAGGTCTGCCCGCCACCCCGGAACTTGTTGGCGATGAGTTGGTCGGCGGCGCGGTCCAGATCGCTGTCGGCGAAGACGACGAACGGGGCGTTGCCGCCCAGCTCCAGGGTCAGCTTCTTGACCCCCGGGGCGCTGCCCCGGATCAGGTCGCGCCCCACCGAGGTGGAGCCGGTGAAACTCAGTACTCGGATGCGGTAGTCGGCTAACAGGGTGTCGCCGATGGGCCCGGCGGGGCCGGTGACCAGGTTGACGAAGCCGGGCGGCAGGTCGAGTGCCCGCTCCAACAGGGTGAAGAGGGCCACCATGGTCAGTGGCGTCTTGGACGACGGCTTGATGACGCTAGGGCAACCGGCGGCCAGGGCTGACGAGAGCTTCTTGGCGATCATGCCGATGGGGAAGTTCCACGGCGTGACCAGCGCCACCGCCCCGGCGGGGCGGGCGTGGACGGTCCAGGCGCAGTCCCGGGGGCGCTCGTCCAGCGTGCGCGGGGCCAGGGCGTCCAGGTGGCGCGCCGCGTAGGCGAAGAAGCCGGCGGCGTAGAGCACTTCGCCCTGGGCCTCGGCGTGGGGCTTGCCGTGCTCCAGCGTGAGGATGCGCCCCAGCTCCTCCTGGTGGTCGCGCAGCGCTTGGTCGATGGCCTCCAGCCACCGGCGGCGGGTGGCGAGGTCCGGCGAGGCGGCCAGCGCCCGGTGGGCGGCGGTGATCGCCCGCACCGTCTCCATCGGCCCCATGGCGGGGAGCTCGGCCAGCACCGTGCCGTCCGCCGGATTGGTGACCGGAAAGGTGGTGGCGTCGTCCGCCCCGCGCCACCGGCCGTCGATGAACCCCTGAGCCTGCGGAAGCAACGGTGAGTCGAGCATCATCGAGCCTCTCTTCGATTTCAACCTTCGCAAAGCCCGGGCCGCCGGCCGGTCAGCGGCGCCGCCTGCTGGTACGCGTGGGCGGCGCGCAGGACCAAGCCGTCGGCGTGACGCGGGCCGACAATCTGCAACCCGATGGGCAGCCCGGCGGCGGTGAAGCCGCACGGCACCGAACACGCCGGCTGGCCGGTCATGTTGAACGGGTAGGTGAACGGGGTCCAACTCGGCCAGCGGGGGTCCGGCGACCCCTCCGGTACTTCCGATCCAGCGGCGAAAGCCGGAATCGGCAGGGTCGGCGTGACCAGCAGGTCGTACCGCTGGTGGAAGCGGCTGGTGCGCTCGATGAGGGCGGCCCGCTGGTTCATCGCCCCCAGGTAGTCGAGCATGGAGGCGTTGCGCACCGCGCCGGCGGCTTCCACCAGGGCGGGGTCCATCTCAGCGTGGCGCTCCTCCGGGATGGCCCGTAGCGCATTGGCGGCGCCGCCGAAAAAGAGCAGGTCGAACGCCTCCCTCGGGTCGCCGAAGCCGGGGCCGTCCTCCTCCACGTGGGCGCCCAGAGCCTCCAATACCGCCACTGCCCGGGCGACCGCGTCGGCGATCTCCGGATCGACCCGGACGTAGCCCAGGTCGGGGCTGAAGGCGATCCGCAGATCCTTGACCCCGCCCTCCAGTGCCGCCACGTAGTCGGTGCGGGTGGGCGGCAGGGTGGTGTCGCGGGCGTCGGGCTCGGTGAGGACGTTCATCAGCAGTGCCGTGTCTTCCACCGTCCAGGTCATCGGTCCGGGGTGGGCCAGTTGGCCGAAGGGGCTGGCCGGCCAGATGGGCACCCGGCCCTGGGTCGGCTTGTGGCCGACGATGCCGGAGAAGCCAGCGGGGATGCGGATCGACCCCCCCGCGTCGGTGCCCAGGGCCAGCGGCCCCATGCCCAGGGCCACCGCCGCCGCGCTGCCGCCGCTGGAGCCGCCGGCGGTCTTGGTCGGGTCGAAGGGGTTGCCGGTGACGCCGTGGCACGGGCAGTCGGTGACCCCCTTCCAGCCCAACTCCGGGGTCGTCGTCTTTCCCAAGGGCACAAAGCCGTGCCGGCGCAGGGCGGCCACCGCCGGGGCGTCGTCTTTCCACGGGCCAGCCGGGTCGACGGTGCGTGAGCCTTTGAGATTCGGCCACCCCCGCGTCATGAAGACGTCCTTGATGGCCACCGGCACTCCGTCCAAGGCGCCCATGGGCCCGGTGGTGCGGTAGCGCTGCTCGGAGCGCCGGGCCTCGGCCAGCGTCGTCTCCTCGTCCACCAGGCAGAAGGCGTTGACCGCGCCGTTGTGGCGGCGGATGCGCTCCAGCGCCGCCTCGGCGGCCTCCACCGGAGAGAGGGTGCCGTTCCGGTACTGTCGCAATAAGGCGGTGGCGGTGAGATCGGCGATGGCGTCGCTCATGTGGACTGATGCTCCTGTTCCGGCGGGACGTAGCCCCGTTTTTTGTCGACGACATTATGCAGTGGCAGGCCGTCACACCACCGCTGGAAATTGTCGATGAATTGGGCCGACAGGGCCGCCTGCCAGCCGATAAAGTCCCCGGCCATGTGGTGGGAGACCACCACTTGCTCCATCTCCCACAGCGGGTGGTCCGGTGGCAGCGGCTCCTCCTCGAAGACGTCCAGGGCCGCGCCGGCGATGCGCCGGGCCCGCAGGGCCTCCACCAGATCGTCGGTGACCACGATGGGGCCGCGCCCGATGTTGATCAACCGTGCCGTGGGGGCCATCGCCGTAAAGGCGCGGGCGTTGAACATGCCCCGGGTGGCACCGGTGAGCGGTGCGGCGATGACCACGAAATCGGCCTCCGGCAACCGCTCCAGCAGGTGGGCCGACCCGTGGACGGTATCGAAGTCGGGGTCGTCGGCGCGGTCGCGGCTGGCGATGCCGTCCACGGTGAGTCCGGCGGCGCGCAGCAGGCGGGCGATCTGGCGGCCGATAGAGCCAGCGCCCACCACCAGGGCGTGGCGGCCCTGCACCCGTTCGGTCTCCCGGTGGCGCCATACTCGCTCCGCCTGGAGGGCGAGGGTGGTGCGGAAGTCCTTGGCGAAGAGCAGCACCAGTCCTAGGACGTACTCGGCGATGGAACGGTCGAAGACGCCGCGGGCGTTGGTTAGTGGGATCTCCGATTCGATCATCTCCGGAAAGAGCAGGGCGTCGACGCCGGCGCTGGTGGCGTGGACCCATTGCAACCGTTCGGCGCGGGGCCAGGCTTCGCGGACGACGGCGGTGCGGAAGTCGGTGACCAGCAGGATGTCCGCCGAAGGGATCGCCTCCATGAGCCCCTCCTTGTCGTCCACATGGACGACCTCGGCTCGGCCCTCCAACGGCTCCAGGCCGGGCGGCGGCGGGTCGTGGGGCGCGGTGAGCAGGACGATGACGGGGGAGACGGTGGACATGGGGCGTACGATCCCGGTAATTGAAGCTTGTCCTCAGTGTCAAAGCGGAAGTTCCAAGTTGCAAGTCTTCCATTCCGGACCGTCTGCTTGCATTTCCTTTCCAAGGCTGTAACGGTTCGCTTTGAAGACTTGAACCAATCATCAGCCACCGGGAACTTGCTCGTGATCGCCAACCCACTCGATTTGGATAGCGAAGACGTCCGGGAGCCGATGTGGAGCCCGTCGGTGCGGTCGCTGCCGATCCCCGGCATCCGCCGCATGGTGAACATGGCCTCGGAGATGGACGACGTGATCCACCTCTCCATCGGCCAGCCCGACTCCCCGACGCCGGATCATATCGTGGAGGCTCACATCGAGGCGCTGCGCGCCGGTCACACCCGCTACACGCTGGACGCCGGGCTGCCGCAGATGCTCCAGGCGGTGGCCGACTACTACGGGGAGCGCCACGGCCGCCCCATCGATCCGGAGAACGTGCTGATCACCACCGGGGCCACCGAGGCGATGTATCTCGCCATCGCCGCCACGGCGGCGCCGGGTCGCCAATTCCTTGTCCCCGATCCGACCTTTCCGCTATACGCGCCGTTGATCCGCATGAACGGCGCCGAGGTCAAGGCGATCCCGACCCGCGCCGAGCACGGCCACCAGCTCGACCCCCAGGAGGTGATCGACAACATCGGCATGCGCACCTTCGGGATTATTCTCAACTCGCCGAGCAACCCCACCGGCACCGTCTATCCGAAGGAGACGGTGGAGGCCATCGTCCAGGAAGCCGCCTATCGCGGCGTCTACGTCTACAGCGACGAGGTCTACGACCACCTGGTGCTGGATGAGATGGAGTACGCCAGCGTCCTCCGCTGTACCTCCGATCTCGACCACGTGATGGTCATCTCCAGTCTTTCCAAGACCTTCAGCATGGCGGGGCTGCGTATCGGTTGGATCATCTCCAGCCAGGGCGCCATCAAGAAGCTGCGCCGTTTCCACATCTTCACCACCACGGTGGCCAATACGCCCGCCCAGTGGGCCGGCGTAGCGGCGCTGCAAGGCGGCCGGGAGTGCGTCGACGAGATGCTGGAGTCATACCGCAAGCGGCGGGACCGCATCGTGGAGTTGGTTAGCAACACGCCGCACCTGACCAGCTACCGCCCCCAGGGGGCGTTCTATATCTTCCCGTCGCTGCCGCCCAACACCGACGGGACGACGGTGGCCACGCGGATGCTCGAAGAGACCGGGGTCTGCGTGGTGCCCGGCGACGCCTTTGGCGACACCTGTCCCAACTCCCTGCGCATCAGCTACTCGGCTTCCATGGATGACATCGAGCGGGCCTTCGAGCGCATCATCCCGTGGATGGCGAAGCAGAAGTTCTGAGCCGTTATCCCTCGTCGAGGATGGTGGTATCCTGCCACCACCAGATGCAGGGAAATCGCCGGTCGAGGAACCATGACCGTGCCGAAATACGACTTTCAACTCTTCGTCACCGGGCATACGCCGCGCTCCGAGGCGGCGATCCGCAATCTGCGCCGGATCTGCGACGAGGCGCTGGGCGGCGAGTGCCGGGTGGAAGTCGTCGATGTGTTGGAGCACACCGAGTCGGCCGACCGCGAGCAGGTCCTGGTGACCCCGACGCTGATCAAACGTTCCCCGCTGCCGGCGGCGCGGATCGCCGGCGATCTATCGGACGCCCAGATGGTCCTGGGGATTCTGGGGTTGGAGGTGGAGGATGGCGGGTTCGACGATGGCGGCTACTGAACCGTTGGAGGCCCTCCTGCAAGGGCTCGATCCCGGTTTCCGGGCCATCGTCCTCCACAGCGCCGACGCCATCGTCGTGGTCGACCGTACCGGTGCCGTCCGCTTTGCCAACCCCGCCGCTGAAGCCCTCTTCGGGCGCCCCGCCGAGGCCCTGGTGGACCGGCCTTTCGGCTATCCGGTGGTGGCCGGGGAGACCTCGGAGATCGACGTGCCTCGTCCCGGACGCGACACCGCCATTGCCGAAATCCGGGTGGTGGAGGTGCCGTGGCGCGGTGAGCAGGCGTGGCTGGCCACGCTGCGCGACGTCACCCCGCGCCGCCGCCTGGAGTCCCAGTTGCGCCGGGCCCGGGGGGTGGTCGAGCGTGAGGTACGGGCACGGACGGCGGAGCTGAGACGCACCGTGGAGGAGTTGCGGGCCGCCAACGCCGAGTTGGAGCGCTATATTTGGCAGTCGGCGGGCGGCGGTGCCGTCCGCCGCGAGCCGGTGCCGCTGGACGGCGTGGTGGCGGCCGCCTGCCGGGAGTTGGAGACCGAGCTGACGGTCTCCGGCGCCACGGTGGCCTACAGCGGGTTGCCCACTGTGGCCGGTGATCCGGCCCGCCTGCAACAGCTGATGGAGATCCTGATCGCCGCCGCCGTGCGCTGGGGCCGCGCCGATGTCCAGGTGGTGGTATCGGTACGGGCCGCCGCCATGGCGGACTGCTGGTGCATCTCCGTCGTGGGTCGTGGCGAGACGGACGATGAAGACGAAGACGCCCCGGTGGCCGGGATGGCGGTCTGCCGTCGTATCGTGGAGGGTCACGGGGGGACCCTCTGGTTGGAGTCGACCCCCGGCGAAGGGACCGCCGTCCACTTCACTTTGCCGATGGCGGCGCCTTAGAGCATCCCGGTCTGCAGCATCGCCGCCTCGGACATCATCTCCCGGCTCCACGGCGGCGTGAAGACGAGGTTGACCTGGACGTCCTTCACCGTTGGCACCATGGCCACCTTACTGCGCACATCGTGGGCGAGGATGTCGCCCATGCCGCAGCCCGGCGCGGTGAGGGTCATGTCGATGTCCACATGGCGTCGGCCGTCGGCGTCCTTGGTGATGTCGCAGCGGTAGATGAGCCCCAGGTCGACGATGTTCACCGGGATCTCCGGGTCGAAGCAGCTGGCCATCTGTTCCCAGATCAGCCGCTCCACGTCGTCGTCGGTCGCGCCTTCGGGCAGCTCCGGTGGCTTCTCCGGCTCCTTGCCGATGGCGTCGGCGTCCTTGCCGTCGATGCGGAAGAGGTAGCCTTGCAGGTAGATGGTGTAGCTCCCCCCGAGGGACTGCGTCAGTACCCCTTCGGCGCCGGCGGGGATGGTGCCGGTATCGCCGGCCGGGATCACCACTGCGTCGCAGTCGCGTTGAAAGACCACGGGCTCGCCGCTGGGCGCGTACATCGAAGACCTCCGGGG
>SKYL01000253.1 GCA_007127935.1 Halorhodospira sp.
CCGCCAGCCGCCGCTCGTAGTCGTGGTAGCGCTGTAGGTAGAGGGCGCCGCGGTCGTGGATCAGCGGCCGGGTCTCGTCGGGTCCGCCCACCAGCGGGCTCTTCCGCAACGCCGCCTGAAGGTCGTCGCCGCGCCAGAAGGGAGGTTCTCCGGGCAGCGCCGGGGGCGGGTCCAGCGGCAGGCAGGTATGGCCATCGGCCGTCGCCCGGCTCACCAGCGCCATGGCCGCCGCCGCCGGCTCCCCGCCGCCGTGCCGGTGGCACCAGTCGGCGAGGGCAAAATCGAAGGGCCGCAGGCGGCCGTCGGCGACCGCCCGGCGCAGGCGGTCCATAAGGGGCGGGGTCATCGGCCGGGTCTCCCAGTCACCGCACGCGGAGACCGTCAGGGCGTGATCTCGCCCAGATGGGCTGCCCGCTTTTGGGTGAACGACAAGAACGCCTCCGGTGGCAGCGCGTGGCTGAACAGGTACCCCTGCGCATAGGCGCAGTGGTGGCGTTTTAGAAATTGGAGTTGGTCCGGCGTCTCGACCCCTTCCGCCACAACGGTCATATTCAAGCTGTCGGCCAGGGTCAAAATGGCCCGGATCATCGCCGCATCCTCCGGGTCCTCCATGATGTCCCGGACAAACGACTTGTCGATCTTGATGATGTCGATGGGCAACTGGCGCAGGTAACTCAACGACGAGAAACCGGTGCCGAAGTCGTCGATGGCGATTCGGCACCCCAGCGCATGGAGCCGCCGAAGAACCTGCGCGCACTCCCGGCGCTCGGCCAAGCGGATCGACTCGGTGATCTCGACGATAAGGGCGCCGTTGCCGGCCAGCGGAGTGTCGGCAAACGTCTTGAGGATCCGCTCCATGTCGCAGGTGGCGACCAACTGCGCCGGAGAGAGATTCAGCGAGAGGCGCATCGGTTGATCCCCATCCATCGGCCACTTCCCCGCCTCCGCCAGCGCCATCTCGAAGACCTGCTGACCAATATTTCCAATCATGCCGTTCTGCTCGGCCACGCCGATGAACTCGCAAGCTGGAATATACCCCCGCTGCGGGTGGTTCCAGCGGAGTAACGCCTCGGCGCCGATCACGCGGTCGGTCCGCAGGTCGATGATCGGTTGGTAGTGGACCTCCAACTGCTCCTGCCGGACCGCGATCTTGAGCTCGTTGGCGATCCAGTGGCGGCGATTGGCCTCGTCCTGGAGGCGGCGGGTGAAGAAGCTGAAGGTGTTGCGCCCCGCCTGTTTCGCGGCATACATGGCGCTGTCGGCATTCATGAGCAGGACTTCCGCGGTGTCGCCGTCGGCCGGATAGACGGTGACGCCGATGCTTGCCGCGGTATGCAGTTCCCGGCCGCCGATCACCATGGGCTTGGCGATCTCCGCCAGGATCTTGTCGACAACTGGGATGATGTCGTCCGTGCTCGACAGATTGCCGAGCAGGACCAGGAATTCGTCTCCGCCCAGTCGGCCCACCGAGTCGCTCTCCCGAAGCACACAGCCGATCCGCTGTGCCGCCCGCTTGAGCATCTCGTCGCCGTGGTGGTGGCCCAGGGAATCGTTGACCGATTTGAAGTCGTCCAGGTCCATGAAGAGAACGGCGAAGATCTGTCGGTTGCGACGACTCGTGGCCAGCAATTGGTGGAGCCGGTCCATGATGAGGTTCCGGTTCGGCAGCCCGGTCAGGGTGTCGTAGTTGGCCTGTTTTTCGATCAGTTCCTGGCTCTTCTTGGAGTCCGTGATGTCGCTGAAGACGGCGATATAACGGATGACCTCCCCCTTCTCATCCCGCAGGACGTTGATGGTCAGCCATTCGGCATAGATCTGGCCGTTCTTGCGCTTGTTCCAAACCTCTCCCCGCCAGGTGCCGTTGGCCAGCAGGCTCTCCCACATGTTCTTGTAAAACTCTTTGGAGTGCTTGCCGGAACTGAGGAGGGCCGGTGTCTTGCCGATGACCTCTTCGGCGCTGTAGCCGGTGATCGCGGTGAAGGCGGGATTGACGGAGACGATCCGGTTGTTCGCGTCGGAGATGATGGTCGCCTCGCTGGCCGCCTCGAAGACCGAGGCCGACAGGCGCAGCTTCTCCTCGGCGATGACCCGTTCGGTGATCTCGTTGATGGTCATCACCGCGCCGTCCACCGATCTTTGCAGGCCGGCGAAGTAGGGCGTCACGCGCATGATGAAGTGCCGTTCGCCTTTCCGGAAGGTGGTCTCCGCCATGGTCGCCGTCTTCATTACGGAGCTGATCCGGTCCAGGAGGTCGGGCATTTCGAAGGTCGTCGGGACGGCGGTGAGGTTTTCCGTCCGTCCGGGCGGAATCGAAAAGAATTCGATGGCCATTCGGTTGAAGCGGGTGATGGAGAGCGACTTGTTTACCACCACGATCGCCTGTTCCAGGCTGTTGAGGATGTTCTCCATGTCGTTGTTGGTATCGGCCAACTCCTGACTCTTGGTCATCAACTCGTCGTTGACCGTCACCAGCTCTTCGTTGGAGGCCTGCAACTCCTCGTTGGCGGTCTCCAATTCCTCGTTGGAGGCCTGCAGCTCTTCGTTGGCCGCTTGGGCCTCCTCGTTCAACGACTGGAGTTCCTCGTTGGCCGTCTCCAGCTCCTCGATCACTGTCTGCAGGTTCTCCCGCGTCAGCGTGACCTCCTGCTCCAACTCGGTGATGCGTGCCTCGTTGGCGGGGGTCTGCCCGGTCTGCCCCGCCTTCGGGAGTGGCTGATCGTCGATCTCGAAGCTGACGATCAGCAGCGATGCGTCAGAGGTCTCCTGGGTGCCGACGTAGTGGACCGCCAAGCGGCAATTCTTCTTTGTGCCGTCGATGGAGAGTGCGATCCGGTTGCCGCGTGCACTCTCGCGGGCCCGCTCCACCCGATGCACGAAGGCGCGCAATTCGGCTCGAAAGGGCGGTTTGATGATATTGAAGAGATTGAAGTCGGCCCGCCCCTTCTTGAAGACCAAAA
>SKYL01000211.1 GCA_007127935.1 Halorhodospira sp.
CCGCGAAGACGGAGAGGGCCACCAGCAATTCCAACAGGGTGAAACCGCGCGCGGCGGCGGTAGGGCTACTCATCCGGCACGCCCTCCCCATCGCCGGCGGGACCGGGGAGACGCAGCCACGCGGTGCGGACCGCCGCCGCCCGTTCGCTCTCCCCTTCGCGGAAGACCCGCACTTCGATGTGCAGCAACCCCTCCAGGTCGATGTCCACCGGGATGGGCGGCGCGGCGCGCTCCGCGGTCAGTTCCCACTCCCACTCCATGCCGCCCATCTCGGCGCCGCCGCCGCGCAGCGCCGGACCGGACAGCGGCTCAATGCCTGCCTGGACGCGGGCAACTTCGTTCTCTGCCACCCAACCGGCGTACGCACGCTCGCGGAGTTCTACGACGTTGGCGGCGGTTTGCGCACCGATCCGGATGGCGGCGCCGAGGGCCACAGCGAGGATGGCGACCGCCACCAACACTTCCAGGAGCGTGAAGCCCGCCGCAACGGAGGGGGGCTTCTGTCTGACCGCCCTCATCGTCCCCACCCCGCGCCTTCGGGGCGGCCCACGGTGAACGTGCCGTCCATCTCGCCGGTGAGGCGCAGGGATCGCCGGGAGTCGCGCTCGTCGATGAGGGTCAACTCGAACGGGGTCACTTCGCCGCCCGCCTCGAAGAAGACATTGGGCGCGGGCATCTCCGGGTCGGTCTCCAGGACCACACGCCGCCCCTCCACCGAGAGATCGAACTCGAACCCCTCGTCCATCAATGAGCGTGGGCGCAGCGCGCGGTCGCCGGAGAGGTCGCGCCACTCCAGGACACCGTCGCGAACCTCGGAGAGGCGCTGGAAGCGGTAGCCGTAGCGGGTGAAGGCGATGGCCACTTCCGGGGCGCCGAGCATCACTTCCTGGCGGGCCAGGTCCATCAGCGCCGCCAGGCGGCGGGCGTGCTCGTTCATCTCCCGGTCGCGGCCGCCGTCGCCCAGGGAGAACACCGCCAAGCCCGCGATGACGGCGATGACGGCGATGACCGCCAGCAGTTCCAGCAGCGTGAAGCCGCGGGTCGCGGGCTTAGTCGATCTGCCAGTTGCCGATCTCGGCATTGACACCTTCGCCCCCGGGGCGGCCGTCGGCGCCGTAGCTGAAGATATCGATCTGCCCGTGGCGGCCGGGGTTCAGGTACTGGTACTCGTTGCCCCACGGATCGCGCGGGACGCGGTCGAGGTAGCCCTGCCAGTTGCGCGGCTCGGGCGTGCCCCGGGGCCGCTCCACCAGCGCCTGGAGCCCCTGGTCGGTGCTCGGGTAGTGGTTGTTGTCGAGCCGGTAGAGGTTCAGGGCCGACTCGATGGCGCGGATATCGTGCTGGGCGGCGCTGACCCGCGCCGAATCCGGCCGGTCCATGATCCGCGGCACGACGATCCCGGCCAGGATGCCGAGGATCACCACGACGACCATGATCTCAATCAACGTAAAACCGCTTTGGCGTCGCTGCTTCATCATCTCCGCTGTTTCACTTTCTGGTACGGGTTTGGGGCTATGAGCGTATCACTGAACCGCTGCCAAACCATCAACTCCCAGCGTCGAAGGTCCGGACCCCGTAGGCGCGGATCGCCCCGTCGCGGGTAATGATCACCAAGCCCTCCGCCTGGGCCTGTGCGACGAGCATACGATCAAAGGGGTCCTTGTGATGTGCCGGAAGCGCCCCGGCCTGCTCACCATGAAAAAAGGTGACCGGCAGATGCGAGAACCCCTCGCTCTCCACCAGGGCATCCAGGTTGTCGGGTGCGCTCAGCTTCCCGAGGGCCTTCTTGATACCGATCTCCCAGCCGGTCGCCGCGCTGACGAAAACCGGATTCGATGGGTCCGCGATACGAGCCCGGGCCTCCGGGCCCAGTGCCGGGTCGTCGGCAAGCCACCACAAGAAGGCATGGGTATCCAAGAGGAGCCGTTGCATCTAATCATCCTCAAAGGCGCGGACCACCTCGTCCGGGGTTCGATCGAAATCCTCGGCCATTTCGATCGCCCCCTTGAGGCGCCCGGGCTTGCGCTCGCCGCCCTCCCGGTGGGGGACCAAATCCATGCACGGCTTGCCTGCCTTGGCGATTACGACCCTTTCACCTTTACACACCAACTCCGCCAGTTTAGAGAGCTGCGTCTTCGCCTCGTGGATATTGACTTGCATGGTTTGATGCTCATGGACATGAGTGGACTAGACTTAGTTTAGTTGTGTGTGGTGCTTAATGGTAGTGAACTGCCGCCGGGGGGAGATTGCTTCGCTTCGCTCGCAATGACGGGCTGCCGCGATGACTAGCTACTGCACCAACTGGTTGATCTCGAAGATCGGTAACAGGATCGCCAGGACGATGGTGAGCACCACCACCCCCATCACCAGGATCAGTGCCGGCTCGAAGAGGCCTACCACCATGCCGGTGGTGGCCTCCAACTCCTGCTCCTGGCTCTCGGCGGCGCGCTCCAGCATGGCGTCGAGGTTGCCGCCGGCCTCGCCGCTGGCGATCAGGTGGACCGTCATCGGCGGGAAGTGGCCGCCGCGCTCCAACGCCCCGGCCAGGGAGCCGCCTTCGCGCACCTCGCGAGTGGCGGCGTCCACCGCCTCTCGCATCACCACGTTGCCCACCACCTCGCCGGAGATGCGCAACGCCTCCAGGATCGGCGCCCCCGACGCGGAGACGATGGCCAGCGTGCGGGCGAAGCGCGCCGCATTGGTCCCGCGCACCATCCGCCCCACCAGCGGCAAACGCAACAACAGCCCGTGCCACGCCCGGCGCGGACCGGGGCGATGCACCAGGCGCGACGCCGCGAAGCCGCCCACCGCCAACACCAACGCGGCGTGGACGCCGTACGCCCGCACCGCGTCGCTGACGGCGATCAGCCCCACGGTCAGCGCCGGCAATTCCTGGCCGATGTTCTCGAAGACCTGCACCACCTCGGGCACCACGTAGCCCAGCAGCGCCACCG
>SKYL01000298.1 GCA_007127935.1 Halorhodospira sp.
CCGCCACCGGACGGGACGGGAGATTATGGAAGAAGCCGTCGAAGGCGCGCTGGATCTGGTGGAGGGAGTCCTGCACCGCCCACTCCACGTAGGGCCGTTCGCCTTCGTCGGCGCCGTTGGCGAGGTGGTACTTGAGCACCGCCGTGGCCAGGTAGAGGTGGCTCAGGACATCCCCGAGGCGGGCCGAAAGACGTTCCCGGCGCTTCAACTCGCCGCCCAAAACGGCCATAGCGATATCGGCCACGAAGGCCATGGCGGCGCTCATGCGCTCCAACTCCTGAAAGTAGCGCCCGGCCCAGCCGGTGGTGGGCCGGCGGGCGAGACGGGCGCCGGTGAGCCCCAGCAGCAGGGTGCGCACGCCACGGTTGACGGTATAGCCGGCGTGGGCGAAGAAGGCGCGATCAAAGGCGGCCAGGTCTCCGCCCCGCGCCGCCTCCATCTCTTTGAGGACGTAGGGGTGGCAGCGGACGGCCCCCTGGCCGAAGATCATCAGGTTGCGGGTGAGGATGTTGGCCCCCTCCACCGTGATCCCCACCGGGATCGCTTGGTAACCGTAGGCCAAGTAGTTGCGCGCCCCCCAGATGATGCTCCGGCCGCCGTGGATATCCATGGCGTCGTTGACCACGGTGCGCATCATCTCGGTCATGTGGTACTTGGCGATGGCGGAGGCCACCGACGGCTTGACCCCCATGTCGCCGGCGCTGGCGGTGAAGCGGCGGCACGCCTCCAGCCGGTAGGCGCAGCCGCCGATGCGGCCCATCACCTCCTGCACACCCTCGAAGGTGCCGATGGGCAGCTTGAACTGGCGGCGGATGCGCGCGTAGGCGCCGGTCATCCGGTAGGCCACCAGCCCGGCGGCGGCGGAGAGCGCCGGCAGCGAGACCGCGCGCCCGACCGAGAGGCACTCCATCAACATCCGCCAGCCCCGCCCGGCCTCCTCCCGGCCGCCGATGATCCACTCCAGGGGGATGAACACGCCGTCGCCGTTCACCGGCCCGTTCTGGAAGGCGAGCCCCATAGGCAGGTGGCGCCGGCCGATCTCCACGCCCGGGTGATCGGTGGGCACCAGCGCGCAGGTGATCCCGTACGCCTCCTTCTCGCCCAGCAGGCGGTCGGGGTCGAAGAGCTTGAAGGCGAGCCCGAGGACCGTGGCCACCGGGGCCAGGGTGATGTACCGCTTCGAGAAGTGCAGACGAATCCCGAGGACCTCTTTCCCCTCGTGCTCGCCGTAGCAGACGGTGCCGTAATCGGGCATCGAGGCGGCATCGGAACCGACATCGGGGCCGGTCAGGGCGAAGCACGGCACCTCGCTGCCGTCGGCCAGCCGGGGCAACCAGTACTCCTTTTGCTCCTCGGTGCCGTACTTGATCAGCAGCTCCCCCGGCCCCAGCGAGTTGGGCACCATGACGGTCACCGCCGTAGAGATGCTGCGAGTGGCGATCTTCGCCACCACGGCGCTCTGCGCCGCCGTGGAGAAGCCGCGCCCGCCGTACTGCTCGGGGATGATCAGGCTGAAGAAGCGCTCCTTCTTGATATACGCCCAAACCTCCGGCGGCAGGTCGCGGCGATTGCGGACCATGTCGTCCTCGTCGAGCATCCCGCAAAGGGTCTCCACCTCGTGATCGAGGAAGGCGCGCTCGCTCTCGGAGAGATCGCTGAGGGTATAGCCGAAGAGCCGCCCCCAATCGGGCCGCCCGCGAAAGAGTTCCGCCTCCCACCACGTATCGCCCGCCTCCAGCGCCTCGCGCTCGGTCTGACTCATCGGCGGCAACACCTTGGCGAAGGCGCTGAAGATCGGCCGGGTCAAGACCCGGCGGCGCAGCGGCCGGAGATTGAGCACCACAGCCGGCGGGATGAAGAGCACCGCCGCCGCCACCGCGCCGGACACCCCGATGAGACCGGCGGCATACAACAGCCCCAGGTAGACGGCCACCGCCGCCGTCCAGGCCCACAGCGGCACCCCCCACCAGGCCAAGGCCCCCACCGCCACCAACGCCCCCAATACCGCGGTCACCGCCATTCGACTTCCTCCGTTGTCCTTCAGATGGCCTCGAAGACTCCTGCCGCTCCCATGCCGGTGCCGACGCACATCGTCACCACGCCGTACTGCTCGCCGGTGCGGCGCAGGCCGTGGACCACGGTGGCGGTGCGGATGGCGCCGGTGGCGCCGAGGGGGTGGCCCAACGCGATGGCGCCGCCCAGCGGGTTGACCTGGGCGGGGTCGAGGTCGAGTTCGCGGATGACGGCGAGGGCCTGGGCGGCGAACGCCTCGTTGAGTTCGATCCACCCGACATCGGCCGCCGCCACCCCGGCCCGCCGCAGCGCCAGCGGATACGCCTCCACCGGGCCGATGCCCATGATCTCCGGGGCCACCCCGGCCACGGCGAAACCGGCGAAGCGGGCCAGGGGCTCGATGCCGAGCCGTTGCAGCCGCTGGCCGCTGACGACGATCACCGCCGCCGCGCCGTCGCTCATCTGGGAGCTGTTACCGGGGGTCACCGACCCCCGGGCGGCGAAGACGGGCCGCAGCTTCGCCAACGCCTCCGCCGAGGTGTCGGGGCGCGGCCCCTCGTCGGCGGCCACCGTGGTCTCATCGATCGCCACCACCCCGCCGCCGCTCGGCCGGTGGGCGCGAACGCGGACCGGGGCGATCTCATCATTGAAGTCGCCCCGCTCCCGGGCGGCCACGGCGCGGCGGTGGCTCTCCAGCGCGAAGGCGTCCTGATCCTCACGCGAGACGTCCCACCGCTCCGCCACCTTCTCGGCGGTCAGCCCCATGCCGAAGGCGATGCCCAGGTGCTCCTCGTCGGCCACCACCCGCGGATTGAAGAGCGGCCGGTGGCCCATCATCGGCACCTGGCTCATGCTCTCGGCGCCGGCGGCCACCACCACGTCGGCGGCGCCGGCGCGGATCTGCTCGGCGGCCAGGGCCACCGCCTGGAGCCCGGAGGCGC
>SKYL01000160.1 GCA_007127935.1 Halorhodospira sp.
ACCTCTTCGTCTTCTACTTCGGCATCCTGGCCGACGACACGCCGCCGGTGGGGCTGGCCGCCTACGTCGGCGCGGCCATCGCCGGGAGCGCGCCGATCCAGACCGGATTGCAGAGCTTCGCCTACGATCTGCGCACCGTACTCCTGCCGTTTGTCTTCATCTTCAACACCGAGATCCTGTTGATCTCCGGTGTCGACGAGGCGGGACGCATCCTTTGGCTTACTGATCCGGCGGCCATTGCGTGGACCTTCCTCACCGCCACCGCCGGGCTCTTCGCACTCGCCTCGGCCGTGGCCGGCCACGCGGCGGCCCGGTGCGCCGCATGGCAACGGCTGCTGTTGGTTGCGTTGGCGCTGCTGCTGCTCCGCCCCGACGCCTTGGCGGACATAGCGGGAATCTCCGCCGGCGCGGTGCAGGCGGCCTGTCTTCTGCTCTACGGCGGGCTGTACGGATTCCAGAAGCGGGCCGTGATGATGGCCCGTCCTCATGGCACGCCGTGACCAGCGGCAAACACTTTCCGCGGCGGCAAGATTTTTCCGCCGGCGGCCTTGAGAAACCCATTCCATTGGCCGATAAATAGGGGGACCGGGGTGGTGACCGGCCACGGGCGACGGCAACGACGATTCCTTCATCCGCATCCGTTGAGGATCGCTGGGGAGACAGGCGGAACATGGAGCTGATACAAGGGCTGACGTTGGGGGCCGGACTGTTCGGTGCCTACAAGGGCCACCAGTCCCAAGAGCGCATCCTTGAAGCATTGGACGATCAGACCGGCGTCATGAAGGAAAAGCTCAACCTCGCGCGCGGCCGGGCGGCCGGTGGCAGAGGCGCTTCCGACGGCATCCGCGGCACCCAGGTCGACGAGACCGTCTGAGCCGTGTTCGTGATCGCCCATGTTGCCATTCCCCCAAAACGCGCGGTATTTCGCGGTGGCCGCTTTTTCGTTGGCCGCGCTGCCTGGAGAGATGGTAACGGCGGATGAGTCGGAGGTGGCGTCGCCGCACCCCGAAGGCCACTACATCGCTGTTTATGTCGGCCAGAGCGCGACACGCCGGCTCAATGAGATCATCACCCAAGCGGCCACTGAGCGGCAGAACTCCTACCTGATCGCCGCCGGCCACGGCCGCATTTTACGGCCCGGAACACGCTGGCGCATGGAAGCCGAAGGGCAGGCCGTCAAACATTTCGGGCTTCAGGACCACTTTGAGTTCAATGCCGTCCTGGTCGCACGCTGGATGCGTTTCCCGTGGGACCCCGTGCTAGACACCCGCATCGCCGTCGGGGAGGGGCTGTCTTGGGCAACGCAAGAGCCGCCCATCGAGCCGCGCGCCGGCAACGACAACCGGGGCTCCGCCCGCCTACTCAACTACCTGATGCTGGAGATCGAGGCCAAGCCACCCGCTTCCCAGTGGAGCGGCTTTTTCCGCATCCACCACCGCTCCGGCATCTTCGGCGTGTTCGGCGGGGTCCATGGCGGCTCGAACTTTCTGGCCCTGGGCATCCGGCGTTACTACTGATCGGGGCCGTCACAACCCCACATGGCGTTCGATAAAAGCATCGAGCCCACCGGTATAGAGCGCCCCGCTATAGAAAAATCCGGTGTTGTGATCGCCACGGATGCGCAACAGTTCACCACGCTCCCCGATACGCTCCAGCAACGCCTTAGCGTGGTGGAAGGGGATGATCTCGTCCTCCGGGCTGTGGACCACCAGCACCGGCCGGCCCACCCTCTCCAAGTAGTCGGCGGTGGTGTACTCCAGCCGGGTGAGCCAGCGGGTCGGGTAGATGGGGTAGAGGTCCGCCGCCATCTCCCGCGCCGACGTGAAGGTCGATTCGAGGATCAATGCCGCCGGCGGTTGATGGCGGGCGGCGGACGCGGCCAACGCGCCCCCCAGGGAGCGGCCGAAGTAGACGGTTCGCGCCGGATCGGCGCCCAGCACGTCGCGGACCCACCGGGCGGCGGCCTCGGCATCCCGATGCAAACCCGCCTCGGCGGGCCGTCCCTCGCTGCGACCGTAGCCACGATAGTCGAAGATCACCACGTCGAGCCGCAGATCGTGGAAGATCCGGATTGACTCCAGCCGGTGGGAGATGTTTCCCGCGTTGCCGTGGAAAAAGAGCAGCGTGCCCCGGCTGCGCTCCGCCGGGATGTGCCAACCGTGGAGCCGCAACCCGTCCTCGGTGGAGATCTCAATCTCTTCCCACGCCATGCCCCGATCACCCGGTACGGCAATGATCTCTCGGCCCGGCAGTTGGGGCAGGTGTACCAGGTGCTCCTGGAAGAGGTAGAGCAGCAGACCAAAGGCGACGTAGACCAGTGCCGCCCCACCCAGCAGAGTCGTCAACACCCCACGCATCGCCCACTACCCATCGTGATCGTGCTGGCCGCGCGGCCCCGGGACCGCGTGTTCATGGGCGGCATGGGGCTCACCGATGGATGCCGGATCTTCGAACGGAATCCGGTAAAGCCGCCCATGACGGACGCCGGGGCGTGAAATGACCGCGTCGCTCAACGCCTGCACCTCCGTCGCCGACCCCTTGAGCAACACCGCCTCCAAGCAGTGGTCGTGATCCAGATGCATATGCAGCGTGGTGACGGTTAGGTTGTAGTGGGCGTGGTGGGTCTCCGTCAGACGCTTGCTCAGTTCCCGCTCATGGTGGTCGTACAGGTAGGTCAAAACCCCCACGCAGCCACCGTGCGGATCGCTGTCCAATTGCTCGCGGGCCAGGGCCTCACGGATCAGGTCACGGACCGCCTCGGAACGGTTATTGGAGCCCCGCCGCCGGATATACGCATCGAACGCCTCCGCCAGATCGGCCTCCAATGAAACGGTGAATCTCTCGCTCATAGGACTTCCCCCCGCATGCCACTCCCCTTTCATCCTTGCTACAGCAGCACCATCCGGACCAAAAAAAAGGCCAAGCGGAAAGCTTGGCCTTTTCTAGGTCATGATGGCGCGCCGGGGAGGACTCGAACCCCCAACCTTCTGATCCGTAGTCAGATGCTCTATCCAATTGAGCTACCGGCGCTGAGGAGCCGCAATTATCAAGGGGACGGGCGACCCCGTCAAGGTGGATTGGCGGAGAGAGAGGGATTCGAACCCTCGATGGGCTTTCGCCCATACTCCCTTAGCAGGGGAGCGCCTTCAGCCACTCGGCCATCTCTCCAGGCGGGTTACCCTAAGCCATTCTGAGGCTCACGGCAAACCCCGACCGACCGCTTCGCGATCCGGGAGACCGCTCCCTTCCAATCAGTCTTCCGAGTTCCGTTTTGAGCCCGGCGGCTCGGCTTGCACACCGCTTTCGCGCTCGTTACGGATACGCTCGTAGATCTCTTCACGATGCACCGAGACATCACGCGGGGCATTGACGCCGATGCGCACTTGGTTTCCTTTCACTCCGAGTACGGTGACACTGACGTCGTCACCAATCATGAGTGTCTCTCCCACTCGCCGGGTGAGTATCAGCATTTGACTACACTCCTCGTATTCCAAAAGCTCGGATCAACCGCCCCATTGCCGGGCGCACGAACCGCGAGCATCCTGCTGATGGTGATTGGACCGGGGGCCCTTGTCAGCCCGGAGTCAGGGGCCGCGATCAGCGGCACTCCTCCTCGGCGACAGTCTGGTCCTTCTCGAGTTCGAAGGCCTTATGTAACGCCCTAGCGCCGAGCTCCAGGTACTTCTCATCCACCACGACCGATATTTTGATCTCCGAGGTAGATATCATCTGGATATTGATTCCTTCATCCGACAACGTTTTAAACATCGTGCTGGCTACACCGGCGTGGGAACGCATACCCACACCGACCAGTGAGATCTTGACGATTTTGTCGTCCCCCACGACCTCACGGGCACCCAACCGCTCAGCGTTTCTGCGCACCAACTCCAGCGTGGTGTCGTAGTCGCGCTTGTGAACGGTGAAGGTGAAATCGGTCAGACCGTGATGACCGATGTTCTGGATGATCATGTCCACTTCGATATTGGCGTCGGCCACCGGACCAAGAATGCTGCCGGCGATCCCCGGCTTGTCCGGCACACCGATCACCGCGACTTTGGCTTCGTCACGGTTGAAAGCGATCCCCGAGATCAGCGGCTCTTCCATACCCTCTTCCTCATAGGTAATCAGGGTTCCAGGCCCCTCTTCGAAGCTGGAGAGGACCCGCAGCGGCACTTTGTACTTGCCGGCGAACTCCACCGCCCGAATCTGCAACACCTTGGAACCGAGGCTGGCCAATTCCAACATCTCTTCGACGGTGATCCGATCGAGCCGGCGTGCTTCCGGGACCACACGGGGGTCGGTGGTGTAGACCCCATCGACATCGGTGAAGATCTGACACTCATCGGCCCCGAGGGCGGCGGCCAACGCCACGGCCGTGGTATCGGAACCACCGCGGCCCAGCGTCGTAATGGCGCCGGTCTCGTCCACGCCCTGGAAGCCGGCCACCACCACCACCCGGCCTAGAGCCAGATCTTCTCGGATGACCTCGTCGTCGATCTCCTGGATGCGCGCCTTGCTGAAGGCGCTATCGGTGCGGATACGCACCTGTGCGCCGGTATAGCAGCGCGCCGGGCAACCCCGCGCCTCCAACGCCATGGTCAGCAGCGCGATGGTCACCTGCTCCCCGGTGGAGAGCAGCACGTCCAACTCCCGGGCAGGAGGGCTCGGGTGAATTTCCTCAGCCAGAGCAGTCAACCGGTTGGTTTCGCCGCTCATGGCCGAGACCACCACCACCACATCATCACCGGCTTCCCGGTTGGCCTTGAGCTTATCGGCCACGGCTCCGATCCGCTCCGGAGAGCCCACCGATGTACCGCCGAACTTCTTAACGATTAGCGCCATGTATCCCTACTCCCAAAACGGCGCCAATTAAACAACAATTGGGCACCACTTTGAAATACCTTTCGTTTCAATAGGACAATATGAATATTTACCCCGTATGCCGGCGCACCCACTCGGCCACGGCCCCCAATGCTTCGTCAACCCTTTGTGGATCGGTGCCTCCGGCCTGGGCGAAATCGGCCCGGCCGCCGCCCCGTCCACCAACAAAGGATGCGACGTGGTTCACTAAATCCCCCGCCGGCAGGGTGCCGGACAGATCCTTGGTCACCCCCACCACCAGCCGGACTTTGCCGTCTTCCACCGCGGCCAACACCACCACGCCGCTGCCCAACTGGTTCTTGAGTTGATCCACCGTCTCGCGCAGGCCCTTGCCGCCACCCTCGACCCGGGTGGCCAGGACCCGGACTCCGGCGATCTCCACCGCCTCGTCCGCCAGCGACCGCCCGGCCTGAGTGGCGAGCTTCTGCTTGAGCCGCTCCAGTTCCTTCTCCTGGGCGCGGCTCCGCTCCGCCAACTGCTCGACCTTGAGGACCACGTTCTCCGGGCTCGCCTTGAGTACCCCGCCGAGCCGCCGCAACCGCCGGTCCGCCTCCTGCACCCAGTCGAAGGCGGCCATTCCGGTCACCGCCTCGATGCGGCGCACCCCGCCGGCCACGCCGGTCTCTTGAACAATCTTGAACAGCCCGATCTCACCGGTACGCTCCACGTGGGTTCCACCGCACAACTCGGTGGAGTAGTCGCCCACCCGCAGGACGCGGACGGTATCGCCATACTTCTCGCCAAAGAGCGCCATGGCGCCGGAGCGGATGGCCTCGTCGTAGCCCATCTCCCGGGCCTCGGCCACTACATCGGCCTGCACCCACTGGTTGACTCTCCGTTCGATGGCGGCCACCTCCTCTTCCGACGGCGCCTCATAATGAGCGTAGTCGAAACGAAGACGATCAGGAGCCACCAGGGAGCCTTTTTGATGGACGTGGTCCCCCAAGGTCTCCCGCAGCGCGGCGTGGAGCAGGTGGGTAGCGGTGTGATGACGCCGGGTGTCGGCGCGCCGTGCATCATCGACACAGGCGGTGACGGTGTCGCCCACGGCGAGTTCACCCGTGTCGAGGCGGCCCAGGTGACCGTGGGCCTCCCCTTGCTTCTGCGTGTCGTCGACGGTGAAGCGCACGCCGTCGGCGGTCAGCGCTCCGCTGTCCCCGACCTGGCCGCCGGACTCGGCGTAAAACGGCGTAACATCCAGTACCACCATGCCCTCTTCCCCTGTGGCCAAGCGCTGCACCGAGCGCCCCTCCCGGTAGATCCCCACCACACGGCCCGCATCCTCCAACCGCTCGTAGCCGGTGAACCGGCTGCTGCCGGCGTCCACCGCCTCGCCGGTCCCGGCGGAGAATCGGCTAGCCGCCCGGGCGCGCCGGCGTTGCTCATCCATGCGCGCCTCGAAGCCGTCGTAATCCACCGCCAACCCGCGTTCCCGGGCGATATCGGCGGTCAGGTCCACCGGAAAACCATAGGTATCGTACAGTTTAAAGACCAGATCGCCGTCGATTCGTTCCCCGGAGGGCGACTTGGCCAAGTGATCCTCCAGGAGCTGCATGCCGTGCTCCAAGGTCTCCCGGAAGCGCTCCTCCTCCTGGCGCAGCACCTTCTCGACGAAGGCCCGGCGCTCCACCAATTCCGGGAAGGCGCCGCCCATGACCGCCTCCAGCGGCGCCACCAGGGAGTGAAAGAACGGCCGGTCGATGCCGAGTTGGTAGCCGTGGCGGACAGCGCGGCGGATGATCCGCCGCAGCACGTAGCCGCGTCCCTCGTTGGACGGCAGCACGCCGTCGACGATGAGAAAGGCGCAGGCCCGGATGTGGTCGGCCACCACCTTCAACGACGGCCGATCGTGGTCGTCGCAGCCGGCGATCCGCCCGGCGGCCTCCAGCAAAGGCGTGAAGAGATCGGTCTGGAAGTTGCTGTGCACCCCCTGGACCACCGCCGCCAACCGCTCCAGGCCCATGCCGGTGTCGACACACGGGCTGGGCAGCGGCGTCAGGTTCCCGTCCGCGTCACGGTCGTACTGCATGAAGACCAGGTTCCAGATCTCGATATAGCGGTCCCCTTCCTCGTCCGGACTGCCGGGGGGGCCGCCGGGAACCTCGGGGCCGTGGTCGTAGAAGATCTCCGAACAGGGGCCGCACGGGCCGGTGTCGCCCATGGACCAGAAGTTGTCGTGGGCGCCGATGCGGCTGAAGCGTTCGGGATCGACGCCGATCTCCTCCAGCCAGATCCGCGCCGCCTCGTCATCCTCCTCGTAGACGGTGACCCAGAGCCGCTCCGGCGGCAGGCCGATGGTCCCGGTGAGGAACTCCCAGGCGAAACCGATGGCGTCGCGCTTGAAGTAGTCGCCGAAGGAGAAGTTGCCCAGCATCTCGAAGAAGGTGTGGTGCCGGGCGGTGTACCCCACGTTCTCCAGGTCGTTGTGCTTGCCGCCGGCGCGCACGCACCGCTGGCTGCTGGCGGCACGGCGGTACGGGCGCTTCTCCCGGCCCAGGAAGACCTCCTTGAACGGCACCATGCCGGCGTTGGTAAAGAGCAACGTCGGATCGCTGGCGGGCACCAGCGACGCGCTGGGCACCACTTGGTGACCACGCTCCTCGAAGAAGCGCAGAAAGGCATCACGCAGTTGTGCAGAGGTCATCGTGCCCATGATGGGTCTGGTTACTCCCGTTCGTCGTCCGGTGCGCCGGACAAGGCCGCGCGCACCTGGGCGGCAGTGAAGCCCCGTTGTTCCAAAAAGCGCGCCTGGCGCGCCGCCTCACGGCGATCCGTAGCCACGTCCGGACCAAAACGGCGCGCCCGCGCCGCATGGGCGCGGGCGATCCAATCCACTCCGGCCTCATCCCCGGCCTGTTGCAAAACCTCGTCCGCCACCGCGCCGTCGACACCACGGAGCCGCAGCTCCCCGCCGATGCGCAGCGGTCCCTGACCGCGATCGAGCCGGGAACGGACGAAACTCTCCGCAAAGCGCCGCTCATCCAGCAGGCCGTCGGACTCCAGGCCGTCCAGCACCCGCCCAATGATCCGCGGTTCGAAGCCGCGCTTCCCGAGTTTGTCCGTCAACTCCCGGCGCGTATGCTCGCGCCTGGCCAACAGCCGCAGCGCGGCCGCCCGCGCCTCATCATCGGACGGCGTCTCCTCCGGAATCACGAGGTCAAGACCCTTCGCCGGGCTCCTCCACCGGCACGCGCTCGCCCGGCCGCTTGATCACCCGCTCCCGGATTCCGGCCTCGATCTCGTCGGCGATCTCCGGGTGGGCGCGCAGGTGCTGGCGGACGTTGTCCTTGCCCTGGCCGATGCGGTCGCCCTTGTAGCTGTACCACGCCCCGGACTTCTCCACGAGGCCGTGCTGGACGCCCAACTCGATGAGTTCCCCTTCCCGGGAGATCCCTTCACCGTAGAGGATCTCGAACTCGGCCTGCTTGAAGGGGGGGGCCATCTTGTTTTTGACCACCTTGACCCGGGTCTCGTTGCCGAGCACCTCGTCTCCCTTCTTGATGGCGCCGATGCGGCGGATATCCAAGCGCACCGAAGAGTAGAACTTGAGGGCGTTGCCGCCGGTGGTGGTCTCGGGGCTGCCGAACATCACCCCGATCTTCATCCGAATCTGGTTGATGAAGATCACCAGGGTGTTGGAGCGCTTGATGTTGGCGGTGAGCTTGCGCAGCGCCTGGGACATCAGCCGGGCCTGGAGGCCGACGTGGGAGTCGCCCATCTCGCCCTCGATCTCGGCCTTGGGCGTCAGCGCCGCCACCGAGTCCACCACCACCACATCCACCGCCGAGGAGCGCACCAACATGTCGGCGATCTCCAGGGCCTGCTCGCCGGTATCCGGCTGCGAGACCAGCAGATCGTCGATATTGACCCCGACCTTCTCCGCGTAGTCGGGGTCCAACGCGTGCTCCGCGTCGACAAAGGCGGCGGTGCCGCCGGCCTTCTGCGCCTCGGCGATGGCGTGGAGGGTCAGGGTCGTCTTGCCGGACGATTCCGGCCCGTAGATCTCCACCACCCGCCCCCGGGGCAGCCCACCGACCCCCAGGGCGGCGTCCAACGCCAGGGAGCCGGTGGAGATCACCGGCACGTCCCCGCGCACCGCGCGGGCATCGCCCATGCGCATCACCGCGCCCTTGCCGAACTGCTTCTCGATCTGGCCCAACGCTGCGCCCAGCGCCTTCTTACGGTCGTCGTCCATTCCCGTTTCACCTGCTCTGTTGGATTGGGTTGCCCCGATGGCGGGCTTTGCGGCGCAATGCCGGGGATCTCCGGCTGTTGCTTCCTTGCCGCCGGCCCGCAATCCCCGTAAAGCCTCCGGATTATTCCATATCGGACCCGGGGTGCCCACCCCACTTGGAGGCCCACTTAGGGGGCCACTCGGGGGGCCGCCCAAAGGGCCACGCCGCCTCCACCGTGTAGACAGGGCCGTCGGCGTTTAACTCCGATGACACCAGTGTCAATCGGTCCGCCGCCCACACCGGCGGCTCGTCCACCACCCCCCGCACCGGGCGGGCCTTGCGGAAGAGGGTCAAGTGGGGCGCCAAACCCCGCCGGCGGACCGTCACCCGCCGCCGCCGCAACTCCCGGCACAAGGCCCGGTGGAGGCGGCGCAACGGATCGGGGCAGAACGACGCCCCGGCCCACACCACCCGGCTCTTGGCGAAGTAGCCTAGCGTATCCAGCTCAAACCGGAAGGGGGCCGTGCTGGCCGCGGCCGCCGCCCCGGCCTCGGCGGCTCGTTCGGGGTCGGCGTTGCCGAGGAAGAGCACGGTCAGGTGGATGCGCGCCCCGGGGACCGGGCGGCCGATCTGCCGATACGCCCGCTGCACCGCCACCAACCGCCGCCGCACCGCCTCGTCGGGCCACAAGGCGTAGAAGAGGCGTTTCTTCCCGGTTGCCGGGAGTTCGGACGGTTCGGGGGTTTCGGGGGACGAGGCGGTCATCACGCCACCCGGCGCAGCAGACCGTCCAACGCCGCGGCCACCGCGGCACGGCGCACCGCGTCCCGGTCCCCGTCGAACCGGAAACCCTCCACCTCGACCGCCGCCTCCCCGGCCCAGGCGATCCAGACCGTCCCCACCGGCTTGGCCGCCGTCCCGCCGCCTGGACCGGCAACGCCGGTGAGGGCCGCCGTCCACGCCACCGGCGCCCGCTCCCGCAGACCGCGAGCCATGGCCTCGGCCACCTCCCGGCTCACCGCGCCGTGCCGTTCGATCAGCGCGGGCGGCACGCCCAACAGGTCCGCCTTGGCGGCGTTGCTGTAGACCACCACCCCGCGCTCGAACCACGCCGACGAACCGGCGCGGTCGGTGAGCACCTTGGCCAACCAGCCGCCGGTGCACGACTCGGCCACCGCCACCTGCTCGCCCCGGCGGAGCAGCCGCTCGCCCAGCGTGATGACGGCGGCGGTGGCACGCTCCAGCAGCGGATCGGGGTCATGTACCATGAGCCACCTCTGATCGGACGCAGTGAACGACCCCATGGCCGAGGCAAAACAGAAGAATAGCGCAGCCGGCTCGCCGCCTCCCGGACACACGCCGATGATGCGGCAGTACCTGGCCATCAAGGCGGAGCATCCGGAGACCCTGCTCTTCTACCGGATGGGGGACTTCTACGAACTATTCTACGGCGACGCCGAGCGCGCCGCGAAACTGCTGGACATCACCCTGACCACCCGGGGCGAGTCGGCGGGCGCGCCGATCCCCATGGCCGGGGTGCCGGTCCATGCGGTGGAGAACTACTTGGCCCGTCTGGTGCGGCTCGGCGAGTCGGTGGCCATCTGCGAGCAGATCGGCGACCCGGCAACGAGCAAGGGCCCAGTGGAGCGCCAAGTGGTCCGGGTGGTCACCCCGGGCACCCTCACCGACGACGCCCTGCTGGACGAGCGGCGTTCCAACCTGCTGGCGGCGGTCGCCGCCGATACCGGCGCCGGCCGCCCGTCACGGTTCGGGGTGGCGGCGCTGGAACTGTCTTCGGGCCGGTTCACGGTGCTGGAGGCCGACACCGCCGACGAGGTGGTGGCGGAGCTGGAGCGCCTGCGTCCGGCGGAGCTGCTGATCCCCGACGATGACGAGACCTGGCCCGGCGGCGGCGGGGCGGCGGTCACCCGGCGGCCGCCGTGGCACTTCGAGCCGGCCTCGGCGCGCCGCCTCCTGCTGCGGCAGTTCGGCACCCACGACCTGTCCGGCTTCGCCTGTCTGCGGCACGACAGCAGCGACAAGGCCAACCCCTGCCATACCATTCTCGCCGCCGACTGGCATGCCGAACCCTACCAAGACGGCATTTTGCGCACCTTCCGCATC
>SKYL01000281.1 GCA_007127935.1 Halorhodospira sp.
CGACGATCGCTTCGCCGGCGTTCTGGTCGGCGCCGGAGAAGTGGAGGGTGCCGCCGCTGAGCCGCCAGGTGTTGACCCGGTAACGGTCTTCGCCGTTGTCTCCGGGTTCGAGCAAGACGGTCTCATCCAGTTCGCTCTCCATGTCGATCATGCGGATGGTGTCCGAGGTGCCGTAGCCGTCCACCCAGATCGGTTTGCGGTAGATGAGGTAGTCATTGGCAACTTGAAACGGGGTCCGGCCCATATAGCTCCACCAGTCGGAGTCGCCCAGGGCGATCTTGAGCTTGGGCACCGGGTCGTAAGGCAACAGGCGGTAGACAATGAGGTAGCGCTCCTCCTCCAGTTCAAGATCCTCGTTGTACTCTTCCCGGCTCCCCACCAGAACGCCGTAAAGCGTGCCGTTGCCGCCGGCCATCAGGCGGTTCACGGTGATGTCCTCCATGGTCAGGCTGTAGATGGAGGTGTCGAGTTCGGTGCGTTGGACGCTGCCGCTACCGTCCGGATTGGGCCGGGCGAAACGCACGCCGGGTGTTTCGCCGTCGCCGAAGAGCACGGTGTTGACGTCGTCGGCGGTGAAGAAGGTCACGCCCCACTCGTCGTCGGTCAGGGTGACCTCGGAGCCGTCCACCCGGCGCAGGGTCAACGTGGTCTGCCGGGTAAAGGGGTTCCAGCCCTGGAAGACGATCTCGCCGGTTTGCAAGACGATGAAGAAGTCGACGGATGTGTCGTCCGGCGTCATGGCCGTGATGTCGCCGCCGTCGGGGCCGCTGCGATAGATGCGCGGGTTCCAGCGGTCGAGGGTGATGGAGCAGTCGGTCTCGTCTTCGTCCTCGCACTCGCGGGTGAACGGCGTGGCGGCGAAGTAGATGTTGCCGTCGCCGTCGAACTGGATCGGCTTCTGGTCGCCGCTGATGACCTGCATGTACTCTTCGTCCATGTCCTGCACCAGCTTGCCCTCGGCGAGGCACGCGACCTCGTCGGTGGCCGTCTCCACCCGGTAGAGCGCACAGTTGGTGCGGGCGATCAGCTCCTCGTAGTCGTTGCCGTCCCATTCGGACCACCAGCCGGTGTCGAGCGCGGCGTAGACGTATTCGCCCGCGGGGCCGGTGGCGGTGTACATGACGCGCAGCGGCAGGTTGGAGGTCAGGCCGAGGCGGGCGGTGCCGTCGTCGTCGATGGCCAGCAGGTTGCTGCCGGCGGTGGTGTCGTCGTCGGCCGCGGCGTGGACGGCGGCGCGGACGCTCCGGGAGGCGGCGGCCGTCTCGGTGAGGCCCTGGCTGTAGATCTCGTACGTGAAGAGGCCGCTGCTGCCAGCCGCGGCTTGGAGGGAGGCGCTGCCGGCTTCGACGACGGACTCCTCCATGGTCTGGAGGGCGGATGCGCTGCTGATGACCGAGGAGAGGGTCACAGTGCCGGAAGTGTCGGTGGTGGAGTCGCCGCCGCCGCCGTTGTCGCCGCCGTTGTCGCCACCTCCGTTGTCGCCGCCGTTGTCGCCACCGTTGTCGCCACCGTTGTCGCCGTCGCCGCCGATGGTGCCGGGGCTGCTGCCGCCGCTGCCGCCGACGCCGCCGTCGGAGCACGCGGCGAGAGCGGAGGCAAGAGCCGTGGCGAGGGCGGCGGCGAGTAGCGGCGCCGGGCGCGGGCGGTGCGTTCCGTGAGTGGCGGGCAGGTCCATGGCTCTCTCCAGCGATCTCCGTGGTTTCTTACAAAAACAGTCGGTATTAGAGTGGGTTATATCTTAATCATTCACTCTCTTTTTCCCCTGGTCAAGGGGCGGTTGAATAGACTGCAAGCTTATGTCTCGTGCAAGGGGTTGGTTTTGTGCATGCTCCCGGTCGTCGCCGCGGGTGGCGGCGCAAGTGGCACGCGCAGGCTCTTTGTAACCCGTTCATGCAGGAGGTGTCTGTGACAATTGTCACAGCGCGCGGGGAGATGCGCTGCCACTCTTTTATCGTATGCCCTGCTGGTGGACGGACGATGGAAAGGTGGCGTAGCGCTGGATCGGGTTTGCGCGCTGCCGCCTGCCGGGTGGCAGGCGCGGCGGCGCTGCTTCTCGCGGGGGGGATGGCCGCGGCGGCTCCGGTGAGCCCCTGGGTGGGTGCCGAGGCCGGCACGTTTCAATGGCAGGAGTTTCTGGACGGCGACCGGGAGCTGCGGGAGAGCGGGCCGGCCCTGCGCTTCGGGACGGGGGTGGATAACCTGGATGCCGCTGAGCGGGGGCCGCTGCTCCACGGCGCGTTCTGGATCAATCTGGCGCGTGTCGACTACGACGGCTCGGCGCAGTATCTCGACGAAGACGGGCAGCGGCAGACCGTCCCCGCCGAGACGGACGGCCAGTATCAGGGGGTGTCGGCGCTCTTTCTCATGGGGCGGCGCTGGAGGCCCCGCGGCCCTTCGGGGATGGGCGTCGATCTCCTCGGCGGGTTCGGCTTCGATCACTGGCGGCGGCGGTTGGAGGACACCAGCATCGCGGACGGCCGGCCGGTGGCCGGCATTACCGAGTACTACTACCTGCTCGATCTGCAACTCGCCGCCGGCACCGTTCACCGGCCCGCCGGTTGGGGGGTGCGCTGGCACGCCGGGTTCCGCTACCCGTTCTACGTCAGCGAGTACTTCGAGAACTCGGTGAATCTGAACCCCCGCGGCGTTTGGTCGCCGTTCGCCGAAGTGACGGTGGTTCCCCCCGGCGCCGGGCGCGGCCCCGCCGGCGGCGGCTGGGCGCTGACGCTGCGTTACGATACGTACCGTTTCGAGGCCTCCGATACCGCTCCGGCGGGCGGCTACTTCCTCTTTCAGCCCGAGAGCGACATGGACCGGATCACGGTCGGCACCCGGTACCGCTTCCAGTGAGGACGCCCCTTCAGTAGGAGTACGACGTCCCCAGAAAGAGGCTGGTGGTGCTGGCCTCCACGTCCTGGACGCCGGTCACGCCGCCCACGATCTGCG
>SKYL01000353.1 GCA_007127935.1 Halorhodospira sp.
CATCACGATCGGCATGCCGACCAAGTGGATGAACGCCATCAACGTGAAGAACCGCTCCGTGAGCACCTCCTGGACGATGAAATTACGCGCCATGGGCTCCGAGAAGATCGGCAGCACATCGAGCAGTTCCGCCGTGGAGAGCGCCACGTACTGCGCCAACTGATCCCACACCATCCAGTAACCGGTGATGCCGAAGATAAAGAGGATCCACAGCAGCGGCACCCCGCTGACCCACGAGTACCAGCGGAAGCCCCAATGGCGGTCGCGCAGAAACTCCCGCGACAGGTGCAGGAGGATGGTGATCACCGCCGCGCCGGCGGCGTAGCGGTGCAGGCTGCGCATGATCCCGGCGTGCCACCAGTGATCGTGAGTGATCCGCTCCAGCGAGTCGTACGCCCCGCCCAGGGTCGTGTTGTAGAAGATGAAGAGATAGATGCCGCTGACCAGGACGATCCAGAAGAAGAAGATCGACAGCGCGCCGAGTTGGTGGAAGGGGTTGTGGCGCGCACCGAAGACGGCAGAGAAGAGGCCCTCCACGTACTCGGTAGCGCGATTGACACGTGTGCGGATCGAGCCTTGTTTTAGGCTTGGGTTCACGGGCCGCCTCTCGGTGTTTAACATGAGTCAATCATACGTATTTTGTCGAGGGTAAGCCCGGGGTGAGATGCCGCACTGTGTGCACCGGCCATCATATGCGTCAAGCTGAATACCTGCAACGGGCGGGGTTGGGGCAGCGGAGCGAAGCAATCTCCAACGGGTACGCTACCCGTAGAGATTGCTTCGCTAGGAACAGGAAACGGGAGACATGACCTACGCCATCCATGCTCGAGGGCTGCGTAAGCGCTTCGGTGAGACCGTGGCGCTGGACGGCGTCGACCTCGCCGTCCCGGCGGGTACCGTGCTCGGCCTGCTCGGCCCCAACGGCGCCGGGAAGACCACCGCCGTGCGCATCCTCGCCACCCTCATCGAGGCCGACGCCGGTACCGCTACCGTCGGCGGCTACGGCGTTGTCGACCAAGCCCACCAAGTGCGCGAGATCATCGGCCTCACCGGCCAGTACGCCTCGGTGGACGAAAAACTCACCGGTCGCGAAAACCTACTGCTGATCGGCCGCCTGCTCGGCCTCTCGCGGAGCGAGGCGCGGCGGCGCGCCGACGCGCTGCTGGCCGACTTCCAACTGGAAGAGGCCGGCCACCGCGCCGCCCAGACCTACTCCGGCGGCATGCGTCGCCGCCTCGACCTCGCCGCCAGCATGGTCGGCCGGCCGCGCATCCTCTTCCTCGACGAGCCGAGCACCGGCCTCGACCCCCGGGCGCGCCGCGACCTGTGGGAGCGGGTGCGCCGCCTGGTGGCGGACGGCGCCACCGTCCTGCTCACCACCCAATACCTGGACGAGGCCGACGCCCTGGCCGATGAGATCGTCGTCATCGACCAAGGGCGCGTCATCGCCTCCGGGACGCCCGAGGCGCTGAAGGCGCAAGTGGGCGGCCGCACCCTGGTGGCCGCCGTGCGTGACGAGGAGGACATCGCCGCGGCGGCGCGGATCGTCGCCGAGATCACCGGCGCCCCGCCGGAAGTGGAAGGCCGGCGGATCGCCGCCCTGGTCTCCGGCCCCGAACCGCTCCCCGCAGTGGTACGCCGCCTCGACGCCGCCGGCATCGCCGTCGATGAACTGGCCCTGCGCGGCGCGAGCCTCGATGAAGTCTTCCTCTCGCTCACCGGCCGCCGCGTAGAGCCGCCGCCGAGCAGTGCCGCGGCGGAAGGAGAAGGCCCATGACCGGTCCGCTGCGGGCGCTGCAACAGACCGCCACCCTGGCGTGGCGCAGCCTCGTCCAGATCCGCCACAACCCGTGGGAGCTGGGCGACTACAGCATCCAGCCGATCCTCTTCCTGGTGCTCTTCCTCTACGTCTTCGGCGGCGCCGTGGCCGGCACCCCCGAGGACTACCTGACCTTCGTCCTGCCCGGTGTGATCGTCATGAACATGATGTTCGTCACCGTCTACGTCGGCCACGGCCTCAACACCGACCTCACCAAGGGCGTCTTCGACCGCCTGCGCGCCCTGCCCATCCCGCGCTGGTCGCCGCTGGCCGGGCGCATCGTCGGCGACCTGGTCAAACAGGCGCTCTGCATCGTGCTGCTGATGGCCGTGGGTTTCCTGTTGGGCTACCGGCTCGAAGGGCCGTTCGTCGCCCTGCTGGCCATGACCGCGTTGCTGCTGGTCTTCGCCCTGGCGGCGTCGTGGATGATGGTGCTGGTGGGCGTCGTCTCCAAAGATCCGGAGCACGTCCAACTGTTCGGCTTCACCGCCCTTTTCCCGGTGACCTTCGTCAGCAACGTCTTCGTCCCCGTGGAGACCATGCCCGGTTGGCTGCAAGGGTTCGTGCAGATCAACCCCGTCTCCGTCCTCACCGAGGCCGCCCGCGGCCTGCTCGCCGGCGGCCCGGTGCTGGCGCCGGTCCTCGGCTCCCTGGCGTGGGCGCTGGCGATCACCGCCGTCTTCGCCCCGCTCTCCGTCTGGGCGCTCAACCGGCGGTTGGCGAAAGGTTGAGCACGCGGGGCGTGCCGCCACGGGCCGGACGGGTTGCACCGCGCGCCGCGACGGGGCAGTCTGACCCGCACGGCCGCCACGGATTGCCTCGGCGACCGCAGGAGACAGCCCCCAAGCCAGCGAAGGCGAGGCTCCCGAGGCTTCTGTCGTGGCGGTAGCGTGCCTGAAGCTCGGAAAAATGGAGCCGTAGCCCGCCGCCAGATCATTGTCGTGCGCGGTCTTGACGCGGTGAAGTTCGGCGCGGAGCGGTTCGATTAGTTGATCGGGAAGCATGGTGACGCGATCTTTACCGCCCTTGCCGTCCCGGACGATGATCTCCCGCTTTGTGAATTCGATGTCTTTAGTGCGCAGGCGCAGGCATTCCAGCAGGCGCAGCCCGGCGCCGTAGAGTAGCG
>SKYL01000294.1 GCA_007127935.1 Halorhodospira sp.
AGGAGGTGGAGGACCGGCTCTCCCGCGCCTGGTCTCCGGTGCGCCACATGAACGCCGTGGTCAACGAGGAGACGTTGCGCAAGGCGTACAACGCCTGTCTGCCCAAGCTCTCCGCGTACCAGACCGAGGTGGCCCAGGACGAGCGGGTCTACCGCACCTATCAGGCAGTGGCCGCCGACGCGACCCTCGATCGGGCGCGGGCCAAGGCGGTGAACGATGCGCTGCTGGAGTTCCGGTTGGCCGGTGTCTCGCTGCCGGAGACGCAGCGCCGGCGCTTCGGCGAACTGGTCCAGCGCCTCTCGGAGCTGACCTCGCGTTTCGAGGAGCACCTGTTGGACGCCACCAACGCGTGGACGCGCAAGGCGGCCCTGGAGGAACTGGAGGGGTTGCCGGAGTCGGCCTTGGGGATGGCGCGGCAGGCCGCGGAGCGGGCCGGGGAGGAAGGGTACCGATTGAACCTGGAGCCGCCGGTGTTCCTCGCGGTGATGAGCCACGCCCGCAACCGCGATCTGCGGCGCGAGGTATACGAGGCGTACGTGACCCGCGCGTCGGAGACCGGTCCCCACGGCGGACAGTGGGACAACACCCCGGTGATGGAAGAGATCGTCGCCTGCCGCCGTGAGCAGGCGTCGTTGCTGGGATACGAGAGCTACGCCGAGTTGGCCATGGAGCGGCGGATGGCGCGCAGCCCGGACGAAGTGCGCGCCTTCCTGACCGAACTGGCGGAGCGCGCCCGGCCCAAGGCCGAGGCGGAGCTGGAGGCGTTACGCGAGTTCGCCGCCGAGAGCGAAGGGGTGGACGACCTGGAGGCGTGGGATCTGGCCTACTTCAGCGAGCGGCTGCGGGAGCGCCGCTTCGACCTCTCCGAGGAGGCGTTGCGCCCCTACTTCGCCGCCGAACGGGCGGTGGAGGGGCTTTTCCTGGTGGCCGAACGGCTCTTCGGGGTGCGCTTCCGGGCCCGCGCCGATGTCCCGTTCTGGCATCCGGACGCCCGCTACCACGAACTGCTGGACAGCGACGGAACAGTCCGCGGCGGTCTCTACCTCGACCTCTACGCCCGCCCCCACAAGCGTGGGGGCGCGTGGATGGACGAGTGCCGGGTCCGGCGGCGGACCGATGGTGGTCTGCAATTGCCGGTGGCATACCTGACCTGCAACTTCACCCCGCCGGTGGGCGGCAAGCCGGCGCTGCTCACCCACGACGAGGTGGTAACGCTCTTCCACGAGTTCGGACACACCCTCCACCACCTGCTGACCCGCCAAGTGTGGCGGCCGGTATCGGGCATCCACGGCGTCGAGTGGGATGCGGTGGAGTTGCCGAGCCAACTGATGGAGAACTGGTGCTGGGAGCGTGAAGCGCTCGACCTCTTCGCCGTCCACCACGAGACCGGCGAGCCTCTGCCGGAAGACCTACACACCCGCCTGCGCGCCACCCGGGACTTCCAGGCCGGCTTGAAGCTGCTGCGCCAGTTGGAGTTCTCGCTGTTCGATTTGGAACTGCACTCGCTGCCGGAGGCGCCCGATGCGGCGGGGATTCAGGCGGTCCTGGACGGGGTCCGGGAGCGGGTGGCGGTGGTGCGCCCGCCGGTATTCAACCGCTTTCAGCACTCCTTCGCCCACATCTTCGCCGGGGGGTACGCCGCCGGTTACTACAGCTACAAGTGGGCGGAGGTCTTGTCGGCGGACGCCTTCGAGCGTTTCCGGGAGGAGGGGCTGTTCAACCCGGAGACGGGGCGGGATCTGGCGCGGGCGATCCTGGAGCAGGGCGGCTCGGCACCGGCGCGGGAGCTGTTTCGAGCGTTTCGGGGGCGGGAACCGAGTATCGAGCCGCTGCTGCGGCAGATGGGGTTGGCGGCCTAAAGAAGCGCCGCCTGCAACGTCATTGCGAGGAGCGAAGCGATATAACACCCGTCATTGCGAGGAGCGGAGCGACGAAGCAATCTCCGCCGGTCAGACGTCAGCCCATGGAGATTGCTTCGCTGCGCTCGCAATGACGGAGCGCTGCTAGCAATGACGGATTGCCACGCCCACATGCTGTGCGCAATGACGGGGAAGTGGCTTGATTGGCATTTCTCTAAGGCATTCTCTGATAAATCAGGTCGAAAACCTGGTGCCCACGGCGGAGCCCCCGGCGCTCGAACTTCGTTTCGGGGCGTGGGGGCGGGTCCGGTAGGTAGCGGTGGGGGGCAGCGGTGTTTATGAAGCGGTCATCGTCCTCGAGAAGGCCACTCATCCATTCCGCGTAGTCTTTCCAGTCGGTGGCGAGGTGAAGGAGACCGCCGGGCTCCAGGCGGTCCGCGGCCAGTTCAAGGAAGGACCGTTGGATGAGCCGCCGCTTGTGGTGGCGCTTCTTTGGCCACGGGTCGGGGAAGTAGATGTGGATGGCGGCCAAACTCTCCGGCGGCAGGTGGCGGCTCATCACTTCCACCGCGTCGGCCACCACCACGCGCAGGTTGTTCACCTCCGCCTCTTCGGCGTCCAGCAGGCAGTGGCCGACGCCGGGGCGGTGGACCTCCACCCCCAGGTAGTTGCGATCCGGGTCGGCGGCGGCCATGGCCACCAGGGTCTCGCCGTTGCCGAAGCCGATGTCGAGTACGCACGGGGCGGCGCGGCCGAAAAGGGCGGCGAGATCGAGCGGGCCCTCCGGCAGGTCCACGCCGTAGGCCGGCCACAACCGCTCCAGCGCCCGCTGCTGGCCCGTCGTCATCCGCCCCTCGCGGCGGACGAAGCTGCGCAGGGGGCGGTGCCCGGCGGGGCGGTTCACTCGAAGAAGGTCCCCGCCGTGGGGGAAGACGGATCGCCCTGGGTGCGGCGCGGCATGCGCCCGGCGCGGTACGCCTCGCGCCCGGCCTCCACCGCCTTGCGCATGGCGGAGGCCATCAGCACCGGATCGCGGGCGGCGGCGATGGCGGTGTTCATCAAGACGGCGTCGCACCCCAGC
>SKYL01000179.1 GCA_007127935.1 Halorhodospira sp.
AGGAGGTCGTTTTGTCGGAAGAACGTTGGACAGCGGCGGCGGTGCAGATGGCGTCGGGGCCGGGGGTGGAGGCGAACATCCAGGAGGCCGGCCGGCTCATCGCCGAGGCGGTGGCGAACGGGGCGCGGCTGGTGGCCCTGCCGGAGAACTTCGCCTGCATGGGCTACCGGGAAGACGACAAGCTCAAGATCGCCGAACCGGACGGCGACGGTCCCATCCAGTCCTTTCTCTCCGCCGAGGCGCGGCGGCACGGGATCGTCCTGGTCGGCGGTACCGTGCCCCTCCGGGGCGATGACCCGAAGCGGGTCCGGGCCGGTTGCCCGGTCTACGGCCCTGACGGTGGGCGCCTCGGCCGCTACGACAAGATCCACCTGTTCGACGTGGAGGTGAGCCCCGGCGAGGCGTACCGGGAGTCCGACACCCTGGAGCCGGGGGCTACCGACCCGCTGGTGGTGGAGACGCCGTGGGGCCGTCTCGGAGTGGCGGTCTGCTACGATTTGCGCTTTCCGGAACTCTTTCGGGGGATGCTCCTCCAAGGGATGGAGTTGCTGGCGGTGCCGTCGGCATTCACCGCCGCCACCGGCGAGGCCCACTGGGAGATCCTGGTGCGGGCCCGGGCGGTGGAGAACCTCTGCTACGTGATCGCGCCGAACCAGGGCGGGTACCACGTCAACGGCCGCGAGACCTTCGGCGGCACCATGATCGTCGATCCCTGGGGCGGCATCCTGGCCCGGCGCGACCGCGGCGCCGGCGTCGTCACCGCCGAGGTGGACCTGGAGCGGCAGCGGGAGATCCGCGCCCGTTTCCCGGCCCTGACCCATCGGCGCCTTTACTGAAGTCCTGTGGAGTTGAGTATGGATAGGTCAACCGTCGCCGTGACGGCCGGTGATCCCCTGGAACGGGCCCGGGCCGAGTTCCTGGCCCCGGCGGAGTTGGGCGAAGGGGAGTTGGAACAGGTCTTCGCCCGTCTCATGCGCCCCGGCGTCGATTTCGCCGACCTCTACTTCCAGAGCGTCCGCCACGAGGTCTGGGTGTTGGAGGACGGGCAGATCCGCGAGGGCAGCCGGAACATCGACCGCGGCGCCGGGGTGCGGGCGGTGAGCGGCGAGAAGAGCGGGCTCGCATACTCCGACGACATCGTCCTGCCGGCACTGCTGGAGGCCTCCGGCGCCGCCGGGGCGGTGGCCCGGAGCGGGCAGGCCGGCCGCCTGGGCGTTCGGCGCCCGCTGGGGGTGACCCCGCTCTACGGCGATGAAGACCCCCTGGAGAGCCTGGATTCCCAACAGAAGGTCGACCTGCTGCGGCGGGTCGACGCGGCGGCCCGCGGGGTCGATCCGCGGGTGGAGCAGGTCATCGCCACCCTGGCCGGCGTGTGGGAGACGGTGCTGGTGGCCGACGCCGAGGGCCGGCTGGCCGCCGATGTCCGCCCCTTGGTGCGGTTGAACGCCACCGTGATCGCCGCCGCCGACGGGCGGCGCGAGACGGGCTCCGCCGGCGGCGGGGCGCGGCGCAGCTACGACTTCTTCCTCGAACAGGAGCGCGCCGAGGCGTATGGCCGCGAGGCGGCGCGCCGGGCGCTGGTCAACCTGGAGGCGCGGGACGCCCCGGCGGGCACCCTGCCGGTGGTCCTGGGGCCGGGCTGGCCCGGCGTGCTCCTCCACGAGGCGGTGGGCCACGGGCTGGAGGGCGATTTCAACCGCAAGGGGACGTCGGCCTTCGCAGGGCGCATGGGCGAGCGTGTGGCCTCGCCGCTCTGTACCGTGGTCGATGACGGCACCCTGCCCGGCCGCCGGGGTTCGCTCTCCATCGACGACGAGGGTGAACCGACCCAGTGCACGCCGTTGATCGAGAACGGTGTCCTCACCGGTTACATGCAGGACGCCCTCAACGCCCGCCTGATGGGCATGGCGCGCACCGGCAACGGCCGCCGCGAATCGTTCGCCCACCTGCCGATGCCGCGCATGACCAACACCTACATGCTGGCCGGCCCCCACGATCCGCAAGAGATCATCGAGTCGGTGGAGTTCGGGCTCTACGCGGTGAATTTCGGCGGCGGCCAGGTGGACATCACGTCGGGCAAGTTTGTCTTTTCCGCCAGTGAGGCGTACCTGATCGAGAACGGCAAGGTCACCGCGCCGGTAAAGGGCGCCACCCTGGTGGGCAACGGCCCCGACGTGCTCACCCGGGTGAGCATGGTGGGCAACGACCTGGAACTGGACTCCGGCATCGGCGTCTGCGGCAAGGACGGGCAGAGCGTGCCGGTGGGGGTCGGTCAGCCGACCCTGAAGGTGGACGCCATCACCGTGGGAGGCACCCAGTCATGACCACACCCGCAGCAGTGACGGCTACCGCCCCCTACGCTTTGCCGCCGCGCGAGGAGCTGGAACGGTTGGCGGCCTTGGCCCTGGACGCCGCCCGCGCCGCCGGCGCGGACTCCGCCGAGGCGGGGGCGTCGGCGGATTGCGGGCTCTCCGTCAACGTCCGCAAGGGCGAGGTGGACACCCTGGAGCACCACCGGGACCGCGGCTTGGCGGTCACCGTCTACTTCGGCCGCCGCAAGGGCAGCGCCTCCACCGGCGACTTCGCCGAGGCGGCGGTGCGGGATGCGGTGGAGGCGGCGTGCGCCATCGCCCGCTATACCTCCGACGATCCGGCCCACGGCTTGGCCGATCCGGCGTTGATGGCCCGGGAGATCCCCGACCTCGACCTCGACCACCCGTGGCCGCTGGAGCCCGACGACGCCATCGAGTTGGCCCGGGAGGCGGAGGCCGCCGCGGTGGAGGCCGACCGCCGGATCACCAACATCGAGGGGGCCGGGGTCAACGTCCAGCGGGGGCTGCGGCTCTACGCCAACAGCCACGGCTTCGCCGGCGCCGTAAGCGGCACCCAGCACGGCATCAACTGCGTCGCCGTGGCCGGCGAGCGGG
>SKYL01000279.1 GCA_007127935.1 Halorhodospira sp.
CAGGGGTCATTGCGCACCTCCCGGGCCTCACCGTGCTGGATCCCAAAGCGGCGTGCGCCGAGCCGCGCCACCTGCGCCGGGTCGTGGGTCACCCAGATCACCCCCAAGCCCCCTTGGCGCAACCGGGCCACCACCGCCTCCACCCGCTCCGTGGTCCCGGTGTCGAGGTTGGCGGTGGGTTCGTCGAGGAGCAACACCAGCGGCCGCACCGCGGCGGCACGGGCCAGGGCGAGGCGGCTCCGCTCGCCGGTGGAGAGGCGGTCCACCGACCACCCGGTAACGTCGGCGTCGAAGCCGAGTTCGGCCAGCAGCCCGTCATCAACGGCGGCGAAGTGCTCTCCCACCGTCTCCGCCCACCAGCCGCTCTCCGCGGGCAGATAGACCACCCGGCGGCGCCACCGGTGGCCCGGAAAGGTTTCCCGGGGCCGCCCGTGGAGCCGGACGTCGCCGTCGTTGGCATCGAGATCGGCGACGGCGCGCAGCAGGCGCGTCTTGCCGGAGCCGGACGGCCCGGCCACCGTCACGCAGTCGCCCTCCACCAGCGTCAGCGCCGGCCAGCGGGCCACGGCGCAGTTCAGGTCACGGATCTGGAGTAACGGGTGTTTGTCGGTCACAGTTCGGTTGTCGCTTTGCCGCAGTGTGCGGCAGTATGACGCCAACGCCGTATCAGGCAAGCCCCAAGGGTTTTCGGGAACCACCCATGCTCGAACTGGCCATCGTCGCCCTGACCACGTTCGTTGTCACCATCGGCCCCGTGGATGCGGCGGTGGTCTTCACCGTGCTGGCCCGCGGGCAGCCCCCGGCCCAGCGCCGGGCCATGGCGTGGCGCGGCACACTGGTGGCGGGCGGGATCCTGCTGCTCTTCGCGCTCTTCGGCGAGACCGCGTTGGCAATGCTCGGCATTACGCTGCCGGCGCTCTATACCGCCGGTGGCATCCTGCTGCTGCTGATCGGCATCGACATGGTCTTCGCCCGCTCCTCCGGCGGCGTCTCGACGACCGAGGACGAGACACGGGAGGCCCGGGGACGCACCGACATCTCGGTCTTCCCGCTGGCAACGCCGCTGCTGGCCGGGCCGGGGGCCATGGGCGCGGCGATCCTGCTGATGAGCAAGGCCGGCGGTGACTGGGCGGCCCAGGCGGTGGTGGTGGGGGCGCTGCTGGCGGTGATGGTGTTGACCCTGGTCTGCCTGCTGGCGGCCACCCGAATCCAACGTCTGCTCGGCGTCACCGGCGCCCATGTGCTCTCCCGCGTCCTGGGAGTTCTGCTGTGCGCACTGGCAATGCAGTTCGTCTTCGACGGCTTGGCCGAGAGCGGGCTGCTGGGGTGAGAGGAACACGGCGGCCGGAATCCGGCGAAACACGATGACGCGATCCGGCCGGCAATGCCGGTATCGGGATTGACATTCAAAGTAGTGACACACATGCTGCGGTTATTGTCGCTGCCCCAGGTGTTCCACCATGTCGTACCGTGCGCTTCTCATCGCCATCCTTTCCGTCTCCCTGACCGCTTGTTCGAGCGGGTCGGGCAGCGGGAGTTCCGGCTCCGACCCCACCACGATCACCGCGACGGTGGTCGATCCCTACATTGAGGGGGCCGTCTTCTGCATTCTCAGCAACCCCACTCCCAGCGGGGACCTCGGTGCAGAAGAGAAACAGCAGTGCGCCGATGACGATGTCCGTTCCACGCCGTCCGGCGCCGACGGCGTTATAACCTTCGAGATCGATGGGGCGCTTCCGGCCAATACCTTGATCATCGCCGACAAGCCCGGGACACATAACGGCGTCGCGTACCCGGTGGACATGGCAGCGCTGCTGGACGACGGCGCGGAGCTGGGCGATCACTTCATCATTTCGCCGATGACCACGGTGCGGGGCCGAACGGCGCAGATCGACCAGAACGGCGCGATCGTGGACAAGCTCTCCCCTGGAGACATTGTGGCGATGCTGCAAGATGCCGGCATGGTGGGCATTACCGAGGCGGATGTCTCAGCCGACCCAATGGAGGGCATGGCGGAGTTGACATCACCGGAAGACGATAACGACCTGGTGCGCATCCAGTCCGCCCTCGCGGTCTATGGGCTGCTGTTGGTGTACGACCAATCAGTGGTGCTGCGCGGCTTTCCTCCCCAGGCTTTCCAGACCAGTGACGAGATCGCCGAGATCCTTGCAGTCATGGTTCAGACCATACAGGGTGCGGTGAACAGTGACCTGATAGCGAAGGTACAAGAACCCATCACTGCAGCAAACGAGCAGTTGGCGAATGCTGGAGTACCTTCCAGTCACCGGTTCCCTGACGTCAGCGCCGAGGTGCTCATCAACGGCAGCGTCTCGGTCATGGACAAGATTGGCGCCGAGACCGCCACGGCAACCAAAGATGCTTTCGATAATGGAAAAGACAACTGGCACCAGATTGGCCTTCAGACTGCCGACGGCTTCCTCACTTACAAGGACGACGACGACGATGACGAGGGATTTTCGCGCCTGCTGTGGGAGCAGGGGATCAGTTACTACGGCTCCCGCTTCGCGGATGACTTACAGGGGCTACTTGATTACTACAACATGGGTCCCGGCCAAGCAAGCAGCATGGCAGAGTTGATGGGACCACACGGTGCCGCCGAAGAAGGCGCGCTCATGGACATCGGCATGGCCTGCGCAGCGGACCACACCGGCTACTTCAAGGTGGTACGTGAGTACCCGGACGCCGATGAGGGCGATGAGAACCGTTACGCCCTGGAGTACTCCTGTATCAAGGACTGAGGCAACAAGCTACGAAGTTTTTGGAAAGGATTGTCGGGGCGGGGTTCCTGCCGGGCGGCCTCCGGACGCGCCGAGCATCGGAGGGCGATCAGGACTCCGCGAAGCGGAGAGCGCGCAAGCTGTCTGAGCGGCGCGTAGCGCCGCGAGTTTTTGCGCGCG
>SKYL01000007.1 GCA_007127935.1 Halorhodospira sp.
CCGCGTGGGCCATGTGGCGCCTGCTCCACCACAGGCAATCGCTGGCCGGAGAACGGGCGCGGCTGGAAGCGATCACCCAGAGCATGGGGGAGGGGCTCTACGTCCTCGACCGGGACGGATGCGTCAGCTACATCAATCAGGCGGCCATCCAATGCCTCGGCTACGCGGGGCGGGAGCTGCTGGGCCGGTCCATCCATGACTTGGTGCACCGCCACAATGGGAGGGCGGGGCAGCCGTTGGCGGAGTGCCCCGAGATCGGGCGGACCATCGGCCGGGGGCTCGCCTACGAGGGGGAGGAGATCTTCATCACTCGCGATGGGACCCCCGTCCCGGTGCGGGTCCACTGTGAGCCGCTGTTGGAAGATGGACAGATCAGCGGGGCCGTCACCGCCTTCCGTGACATTACGGATCGAAAGCGGCAGGAAGAGGAACTGCGGAGGTTGGCGACCACCGATCCGTTGACCGGCCTCCAAAACCGGCGGAGGTTCTATGCCGATCTCGAACAGGAGTTGGCCCGTCTCCAACGGGCCGAACAGGGCGGGCCGGCGCTACTGATGGTCGATATCGACCACTTCAAGCGGTTCAACGACACCCACGGCCACGCCGCCGGGGATGCGGTGTTGCGCCATTTGGCCGACCTCTTCCGGAATGCCCTGCGCCGCATCGATAGCGCCGGGCGGCTCGGCGGCGAGGAGTTCGCCCTCCTGTTGCCGGAGACCGACCTGGACGGCGCCGGGCAATTGGCGGAGCGTTTGTGCGCCCTCTGCCGGGAGTGCCCGGCGGAGTGGGAGGGGCGGACGCTGCCGTTCACCATCAGTATCGGGATGACCGCCTTGCGGGCCGACGACCCCTCGCCCGACGCCGTGATGGCCCGGGCCGACGCGGCCCTCTACGACGCCAAGGCGGCGGGGCGGGATCGGGTAGCGGTTCACCCGGCGCCATTGTAATGTATTCCAATTCTTAGGAAGGCAGCCCAGGGAGGATGCCGATGTGACCGGGGGGAAGAAGCCCAAGGGCCGTGGACCCGAATCCTCTGAGGATCCGCAAGAACTCCGTCTTACGCCGCTGGAGGAGGACGACTCACCGGACGACGGTGACGATGCGGGCGACGACACGGCGGAGGATCTCACCGTCATGGCCCCCCTCCCCCCGGGGGATGACGACGCCACCGTCGTGATCCAAGCCGCCCACAACGATGATGGCGGCGACGGCGACGGCGACGAGACGATCATGGCGGAACCGCCCCTGGACGGCGGTGTGGACGGCGACGCCACGGTGATGGCCGATGGGGATGCGCCGGTCACCGGAATGACGGCGGCCTACACCCGCATGGTGGGCGGCGAGGATACCGGCGTCGCCGGGGGCTCCGTGGGGGGAGGCGGAGGCGGAAAAGGTCCCGGCAAACGGGGCAAGCACGCCGACGCCTTGCCGGTGGGCCACATGCTCATGTGGTACGAGGTGGAGAAGGTCCTCGGCATGGGCGGTTTCGGCGTCACCTACAAGGCCCGGGACACCAAGCTCGACACCGCCGTCGCCATCAAGGAGTTCCTGCCGACCAAGCTGGCCGGACGCGGCGCCGACCTGGAGGTGACCCCGAAGTCGCCCCAGGCCGCTCAGGCCTTCGAAAGCGGGCGCCGCGACTTCCTCGAAGAGGCCCGCACCCTGGCCAAGTTCAAGCACGAGAACATCGTCCGCGTGCTCACCTATTTCGAGGCCCACGGCACCGCCTACATGGTGATGGAGTACGAGAAGGGGCGGCCCCTCTCGTCGCTGTTGAAGAAGAAGCAGACCTTGGAGGAGCCGGAACTGCTCTCGGTGGCGATGCCGCTGCTCCACGGCATCAATGCCCTCCACGAGGCCGGTTTCATCCACCGCGACATCAAGCCCGACAACATCTTCATCCGTAACCGCGACGGCACCCCGGTGCTCCTCGACTTCGGCGCCGCCCGGCCCATCGATGCCACCGAGGAGATTACCCCGGTTCTCACTCCGCACTACGCGCCGATGGAACAGTACTTCACCGACGCCACCCGCCAGGGGCCGTGGACCGACATCTACGCCATGGCGGCGGTGATGTACCTCTGCATCACCGGCCAGAAGCCGCCCCAGGCGCCCCAGCGCAGCGATGCGATGATGCGGGGCATGGCCGACCCCCTGGGCCCTGTGGTGGAGGCCGGTGCCGGGCGGTACAACCGGGCGGTGTTGCGCGCCGTGGACGTTGGTCTGGCGGTGATGGAGGACAACCGGCCGCGCACGATCAACGACTGGCTCGCCTCGGTGGACGACGGCGACGGCGAGCACGGTGTCAGCCTCCAGAGCCTCCTGGAGGGGGGCGAGGAGGGGATGTCCGCCCGTACCCGTATCGCCTTGGCAGCGGCTGTGGCGGTGCTCGTGGTGGGCGTGGTGGTGACCACGCTGACCACCCTGCTGCGGGATGAGGTGCAACTGACCGTCGACGACCGCCTGCAGCGGGAGGTTCAGGAGCTCCAGGCCGGCGCCGCGGATGGTGATGTCGGGGCGATGCTCTCGCTGGCCGATCACTACCTGCAGGGCCACGGCTTGGAGCCCGACGAACGCGCAGCCGCCCACTGGTACACCCGCGCCGCCCAGGCCGGCGATCCGCGGGGTCAATACCTGCTGGGGCGGGCCTATGCCGAGGGCACCGGCGTGCGGGTGAGCGGCGCCCGGGCCGTGGAGTGGCTGGGGCGCGCCGCGGTCCAGGGCCACGCCGACGCGGCCCACCGCTTGGCGGTGGCGCTGGAGGCCGGCGCCGCCGGTGAACCGGACCGGCAACGGGCGTTTCGTTGGTACCGGGCGGCCGCCGAACGGGGCCAACCCGATGCCATGGTGCGCCTTGGGACCGCCTACGCCGGCGGTGACGGGGTCGATCGGGACCCGGCGCGGGCGGCCCGTTA
>SKYL01000062.1 GCA_007127935.1 Halorhodospira sp.
AACCAACCGGATACGGACAGCTATGCCAGAGTAAGGAGTAAAATTGAGATCTTTCCCGATCTTACCACCTTGTCGTTTGAGCCATCTGATATCAAAATCCTGGACAGGTACTGGGAGTTTGACCCGGATAATATGATCACCATCGGTGAGGAAAACATCACGGTAGACAACCTAAAACTTTTTGACAACGGACAGTACCTCGCCCTAAACGGAAGAATAGCACGGGAGTCAGACGAGGTGCTTAGTTTGGAGATCTCCCAGGTAGATATGGATATCCTGAATACTTTCGACCAAAGGGAATTTACCGGTATTGCCAATGGCCTGTTTGCTTTTTCGAATCTATACGAGGACCCCAATGTAAATGGCAGTATCAGTGTAAGTGATTTTCACATCAATAATTTCCTGATCGGAGAGCTGGAAGCCTCCACTTATTTTGACAGCGAAAATGAACGCGTTTATCTCGACCTGATCAATACCCGGAACAACAAAAAAATTATAACCCTGGACGGCTTTTTGGGAACCCGGGAAGATGAGCTGGATCTCAATGCCCGATTTGATGAAGCAGACCTTACCATAGCAGAGCCTTTTCTCTCCGACTATATTTCTAATATGGGAGGCACCATTACTGGCCAGCTGAGGGTGCAGGGCAAGCTCACCGAACCATCAGTCACCGGGATGGGGAGACTGTCTCAGGGAACCCTTAGGGTCAATTATCTCAACACCTTCTATACGCTGAACGGGGCCATCAATTTTACCCCCAATGAGATCAGCTTCCGTGGGATAGATGTGGCCGATGCACGGGGCAATAAAGCGGTGATGAGAGGCGGTATCAGCCATGACCGGTTCAGTAACTTTGTACTGGACATCAGCTCCGACCTGAACAACTTTCAGGTACTCAATACCACCTCTCGAGACAACGATCTCTTCTACGGTACTGCATATGCCACCGGTAAGCTGAACATATTCGGTGCAGCCAATAACCTGGACATCACTGCCCAGGCCACCACGCAGGCTAATACCAGAATCTTTATCCCTATCGGTAGCAGTGACGGACAATATAAAGAGGATTATATTAATATCATCAATGTAAGGGACACCTTACAACAGATGACAGTGGTGGAATCAGTGGAAAGGCTGGCTATCAATAATGTCCGGATGAACTTTAATTTAGACATTACCCCCGATGCCTATGCCGAGATCCAGATAGATCCCCGCACAGGGGAATCCATCCAGGGAAGAGGCCGGGGTAACCTGAGACTGGGCATCGATACGCAGGGGAATTTCTCCATGACTGGGACATATGAAATAGTGGATGCCCGCTATAATTTTTCACTTTATAACATCCTCAACAAAGAATTCAATATACAGCCGGGCGGTAGGATATCGTGGTTTGGAGATCCATATGAAGGTATCATGAATATCCAGGCCACCTATGAAGAAAATGTATCCCTGATCAGTCTCCAGCCAAACCAGTCCAGTGAGGCGGACATGATGGATTCCCAGATGAAAAGAAGATTTCCGGTCAAGGTCATCATGGACATGAGAGGAGAACTGCTGTCTCCGGATATATCATTTGACTTTGACTTCAGCGGTTTCCCCGAAGGAGAAATCCAGACCTACATATCGGCATTCAAAAACCGGATAGCCAATGACGAACAGGAGAAAAACCGTCAGGTCTTCTCACTGATCATGCTGAGGAGGTTCTCCCCTGAGGGACAGTTTACCGGGGCAGGTATCGGATTTTCCAACCTAAGCCAATTGATATCCTCTCAGCTCAACTCGCTGATCTCCCAGATAGATCAAAACTTGGAGATAGATTTTGATTTGGCCAGCTTAAACCAGGCTGCTATGGAAACCTTCCAGCTAAGGGTAGCCTATACCTTCTTGGATGGCAGGCTCAGGGTGATCAGAGATGGTGGCTTTACAGATTTACAGGGCAATGCGGACATAAACACCATAGCGGGAGACTGGCAGGCGGAGTATTTGCTGACAGAAGATGGCCGGTACAGGATGCGTATCTATAACAGAAACAATTTCAACAATGCCTTTACCTCTCTGAATCTATCTGCTAATGTGGTGACCTATGGGGTATCGCTTTCCCAGACACTTTCCTTCAGCTCCTTTCAGGAACTCTTTCAGCAAATCGGCAGGAGACGCCGGGAGAGACTTCGGATTAATGATATCGATGATTTCCTTCGGTATGATTTTGACAGAAAAATCAATCTTAACACACCCGAATCTACCCAAACCGACTCGGTTAAAATCCGGGTGATCGAACAGCCTGTCCCCTGGAGAAAGGAAGATGACCATTAAAATAAACAATTTAGGGTTCTACGGTTTACTTATTTTATAAAACAAAAACCCATGAGTAAGATTACCCTATTTTGGATGAGGAGAGATCTCCGGCTAGAGGACAATACCGGTCTGGCTGCAGCCCTTTCTTCTAAAACCAATGTCCTCCCCCTTTTTATTTTCGACACCCAGATACTGGCTGAGCTTCCAAAAGAGGATGCCAGACTTACCTTTATACACCAACAGGTGGCACGATTACATGAAGAATTAAAACAATACAGCAGCTCTATCTTAGTAAAAACAGGAGATCCGCTGGCGGTTTTTGGAGAACTGATGGAAGAGTATGATATAGAGGAAGTATTCACCAACAGGGACTATGAACCCTATGCCAAAGAACGGGATGCTGCAGTAAAGAAAATCTTGACCAAAGAGGGTATAGGCTTTGAGGACTTTAAAGATCAGGTGATTTTTGAAAGGAATGAGATACAATCAGGCTCAGGAACTACCTATAAAGTCTTTACCCCGTACAGCAAAGTCTGGCTGCAGAAATTCGACAAAATTAATTTTCCCGCAAATAATCTGGAAGCAGATCAGTTTTTGAAAACGGAACCCCTTCCTTATC
>SKYL01000014.1 GCA_007127935.1 Halorhodospira sp.
GAACCTGCTCCGCCGCCCCTGCCTTGACCGCCTCTCCCGGCATGCCCCACACCACGCTGCTCTCTTGATCCTGGGCGATGGTCCGCCCGCCAGCGGCCCGGATGGCGCCCAACCCCTTGGCGCCGTCGGCCCCCATGCCGGTGAGCAAGACCCCCACCGCGTTCCGCCCCACCTGCTCGGCCACCGAATGGAAGAGCACGTCCACCGACGGCCGGTGGCGGTTCACCGGCGCATCCTGGGAGAGGGCGCAGAAGTAGCGCGCCCCCTCGCGCCGCACCCGCAGGTGCCACCCGCCGGGGGCGACGTAGACGTGCCCCGGCAGAATCCGCTGTTTGTCCTCGGCCTCGGCCACGTTCACCGCGCACAGGCCGTTGACGCGCTGGGCGAAGGCGGCCGAGAACCCGCCAGGGATGTGTTGGGCCACCACCGTCCCCGGCGCGTTGGGCGGTAGGGCCACCAGCACTTCCTGGATGGCCTGAATGCCGCCGGTGGAGGCGCCGATGGCTACCACCCGTTCCGTCGTCCGCATCGGGGCTCCCGCACGGCGGGGCGGCGCCTTGCGCGGGGCCGGACGGACCTGCGCAACGGCGGCGGCACGCACCTTATCGAGGATCTCATCGACGTACGCCTCCAATTGCCGGCTCTGATCCAGGTGCGGCTTGGTTACGAAGTCCACCGCTCCAAGGGCCAGCGCCTCCAGGGTCTCTTCCGCGCCGTCCTCGGTCAGCGATGACACCATCACCACCGGCATCGGCCGTAACCGCATCAAGTTGCGTAGAAAGGTGATGCCGTCCATGCGCGGCATCTCCACGTCGAGCGTCAAGACGTCGGGCTCCAACGCCTTGATCTTCTCCCGGGCGTCGTACGGGTCGCGGGCGGCACCCACCACCTCGATGTCGGGCGCCCGCGCCAACATCTCCGTGAGCATCTGACGGATCAGCGCCGAGTCGTCCACCACCAGCACTTTGATCTTATCAGCCAACGCTCCGGTCTCCCCTCGCTTCATTCACTCCCGGCACGACACCAGGAGACCCGATTCAGAACAGATCCACCTCGCCATGCACCCCTTCCTTCTGCAACGTCTCCGCCAACCGGTCCTCCCGCTGCTGCACCGTCCGGTTCTGCAACTGGTAGAGCTTCTTGCACCGCGCCCGGCCGCTCTCCGGGAAGTACTGCACCTTGCGTGGATAGGGGCCGAGTACGTCCCGCGCCAACACGCGCAGCCCTTCGTTATGTAAGTACTCCTCGGCAAACTGGACGTTCTTCTTGCCGACATCGGAGGTCATCCCCGGGATCACACTGCCGCCGCCGAACAGCTTCACCTCCATCCGCTCCCGCCGCCCGCCCAGGGCAATAACGGCGTTGATCAGGCTCTCCATGGCGTGGTTGCCGTAGCGGGTCGCCACATCGAACGGATCGTTGGGGTCCAGCGGCCCGACCCGTCCGCGCAGCGGCAACAGGAAGTGGTTCATGCCGCCAACCCCCAGCAGCGGGTCGCGGATACAGGCGGCCACGCACGAGCCCAGCACGGTGGAGATCATCTCGCCACCGGTGGTCACGTAGTACTCTCCGGGCAGGATCTTGGCGGCGTGGATTTCGTGGACCCGGTCCCAATACCGATTGATATGGCCGAACCCTGGCAGGGTCGGCGGAGGCGGCGGCGCCGCGGGCTCCCAGGGGCGCGTGGCGACCACGCCGTTACCCCACCATCCGATAGACGGTACGGCCGTGGGGCTCGAACCGTTCGGTGACCTGCCACAGGGTCTCCGAGTGGCCGATATAGAGCCATCCGGGTGTGCGCATGTAGTCGGTGAGGTGCTCAAAGAGTTCCCGCTGGGTCTGTTTGCTGAAGTAGATGATCACGTTGCGGCAAAAGACCGCGTGAAACCGGTCGCGCATGGGCCACGGCCGGTCTATCAGGTTGAGCCGCCGGAACTCCACCAACCGCCGCACCTCGTCCTTGACCCGCACCTTGCCCTGGTAGGCCCGGCGCCCGCGCAGAAAGTGACGGCGCAAACGCGATTGCGGCATCCCTTGGACCCGCTGGGCGTCGTAGATCCCCCGCTCCGCGTGGCGCAACACCTCGGTATCGAGGTCGGTGGCAAGGATGCGGACATCCCAGTCGTCCGGCACCGTCTCACGGACCACCATGGCCATGGAGTATGCCTCCTCTCCGGTGGAACAACCGGCGGACCAAAGCCGCAGCCGCCGGTCTTTCGCCAGGGCCATCATCTCCGGCAGCGCCGTCTCCGCCAGGTGGTCGAAGTGGTGCGCCTCCCGGAAGAACGCCGTCAAGTTCGTGGTCAGCGCGTTGACGAAGTGGTCCAACTCCTCCGACGTCTCGCTGCGCAGCCGCTCCAGGTACTCGTTGAAGCTGCCGCACCCGGTGGCCCGCAGACGCCGGGTGAGGCGCGAGTAGACCATGTCGCTCTTGATGTCGCTCAGGGCGATGCCGGTGTGTTCCCCCACCAGGCGCCGGACGGTTTCAAAGTCCTCGCGGGTGAACGGGAACTCCCGGTCTTCCTTCCAGCCTGCTTGCTCCGTCCTGGCCAATCACCTTTCTCCCCGGTGCTCAGAACTCTTCCCAGTCGCTGTCGTCCACCTCGTCTGCCGGCGGCGGAGGACCCTTCTTCCCACCTTTCCCCGCGGCGGCGCCCTTGTTGGCTGCCTTCTTGGCCGGCGCCGCCTTGGCGGTGGGCCGCTGCGTACGGCCACCGCCCTTGGGCGCGGCCTTGCGTGCCACCGCCGGCACTTCGCCGCCGGCCTCCTCGACGCTGGCCTGGAAGAAGCGCATCAGTTCATCGAGCCGCTGCGACTGCTCCTCCAGCGACTCCGCCGCGGCCGCCGCCTCCTCCACCAGCGCCGCGTTCTGCTGCGTCACCTCGTCGAGCTGCGTCACCGCCTTGTTCACC
>SKYL01000155.1 GCA_007127935.1 Halorhodospira sp.
AGGACAAGATCCGCGATGGCGAGGTCCACGAACTGAAGGAGATCATGGCCAAGTCGGAGGAGATGGGGATGCAGACCTTCGACCGCCACCTCCACCGGCTCTACCGGCAGGGGCGGATCTCCTACGAGAGCGCGTTGGCGCATGCCGATTCCGCCAACGAGGTGCGGCTGATGGCCAAGCTGGACGGCCAAGGGGATGGGAGCGGGCCGCGTCAGCCGCCGGACTCGCCGGAATTGAGCTTGGTGGACGACTGATTGATTTGTTGGGGGCTCGAAAAATCCGTCATTGCGAGCGGAGCGAAGCAATCTCCATGGGCCGGCGTCCAAGTGATGTAGATTGCTTCACTGCGCTCGCAATGACGAGGGTTGTGCTCGCAATGACGGCCGGCCTTTCTAGCTTGCCGGAAGAATCAGCCTTTTTGATGCACCGCAATAATCTACCGTGCTACACTTGGGGGAATACCAAGAAGACAGTTGAGTATCCGTCATGCGTCTACCCCTTGGGACGAGTTTGGCGGCGGCCCTGTTATTGGCTGCTTCCGTGGTGGCAAACCAGTTGGATCGCCCTCCCGCAGGTCTCTATGGCACTACCCCGGCAGTCTCGCCGGCGACCGCGACGCCGCGTTCCGCCTGTGTGGTGGGTGACCAACAGCGGTTCGGCAAGCCGGGGATTTCCTGGCCCTCTCTCTTCGCCAGAAAAGATGCAGCGGCCCCGCCGGCCGGGGAAGCGTCCCAGGATGTGCCGCGCCTCGGCTCCAACCGGGCCATCTCCCAAGAGCGGCTGGAAGGGATCATCGCCGAGGCGGTGGCTGCCACCGGCCTGGATGAACGGCTGATCCGGGCCGTGGTGCGGACGGAGAGCGACTACCGTCCGGCGGTGGTCAGCCACGCCGGCGCAGTCGGTTTGATGCAGGTCCGGCCGGTGGCCGCCGCCGACGTGGCGCCGCGGATTCCGGAGTTGCAGGAGATGGTGCGGCGTGGCGAAATCGGGCCGGAGGTGTTGGCCGACCCGCGGCTCAACGTCTTGTTGGGGAGCCACTACCTGGCCCATCTGCACGCCCACTACTCCCGCTACGGGGAGCCGATGCAACTCTGGCTGGCGCTGGCGGCATACAACTGGGGTGTGGGTAACGTCCACCGGCAGCTCACTTCCAATCCGAACCTGCGCACCCTGGATGACTTGCGCTGGCTGTTGCACCGGAACGCGCCGTACGAGACGCGGGCGTTTATCCACCGGGTGCTGCACCGGAGCGGGTTGGTGGGGGAGATGACGTAGGATCAGTAAAGCAGCTGGAACATCCGCTGGCGGTATGGGCGGGATATCGGGTGGTCTGGGCCGAGGATATTGAAGATCTCCAACAGCATCTCCCGGGCCTCGGCGGACCGCTCCCGGTCCTTTTGCATCACGGCCAGCAACAACTCCATCGCGCCTTCGGCGCTGTCCTGGGCCATCCGGTGTACCGCTAAGCCGATGGCGGCCTCGCCGTCGGCCGGATCGGTGGTCACCCGCTGCTCCAGCTCCGCCGCTGCCGGCAGGGCGGCCACCCGCTCGGCGAAGGCACGGCGGGCCTTGATCCCCTTGACGCGGGCGTCGGAGCGGGCCGGCTCCGGCAGATCCTCCACCAGCGCTTCGGCCTCGTCCACCGCGCCGCTCTGCATCAACGCCCGGGCCAGTTCGATGGTGACCTCGTGGTCATCGGGCCGTTGCTCACGGGCCGCGCGCAGATAGGGGACGGCGGCCGCCGGATCCCCGCCGGTGAGCAGCTCACGGCCTTGCTCCAGCGGGTCGGTCTGGGGTTTTTCCGCGTGCTTGTCGAGGAAGGCGCGCACCTCGCCTTCCGGCAGCGCCCCCATGAACTGGTCGAGAGGTTGGCCGTCCTTGATCAGCAGGACCGTGGGCAGGCTCTGGACGCCCACCTGCATCGCCAGTGCCTGCTCCACGTCGCAGTTGACCTTGGCGACAACGAAACCGCCGCGATACTCATCGGCCAGCTTCTCCAGGATCGGCCCGAGGGTCTTGCACGGCTGGCACCAATCGGCCCAAAAGTCCAGCAGCACCGGCTGCCGCCGGGAGCCCTCCACGACCACTTCGTTGAAGTTCTCGGCAGTGACGTCGATGACGTAGGGTGACGCGTTCAAGGTTGCCTCCGCTGGCTGTCGTCCCGTGAATTCCGGCCCCGAATTGTAGCAGGGTCGGTGCCCGCTTTACGGGTCGTCGAAGACGGTGTTGCTCGCCCCGGGATCACCGTATGAACCCGGCGTGGCGGCCTCCAGCAACAAAAAAGGCGCCCCCCGGGGGGAGAGGGCGCCGAACTCGGGATCGAAAATCAATCGGTCTCTTTTGTACTTTACGGGACGATGACCCAGCAGCTATCAATGGATGTCCCATCGTCGGCGGTTAGCACGATCCTCCCGATCCCATCTCCCGGATCGGTGGTGGTTAAGTTGAAACGACCCGTGTCAAAACCGTCTACCAAGGCTCCCGCCGTACTGTTATCACAAGCAATACCGGTAATACACGCGGTATTGTCCGTCCGGCAAGCGGCCACATTCAACGTGTTGGCTGTGCGGAGGGAAGCAGCCTGGGCGCTCCGGGCCGCCTCTTCGGCGTCATCCCCCAGGTCCAGGAACCGCGGTACCGCCACGGCGGCCAGGACACCGAGGATGATGATGACGATCACCAACTCGATCATCGTGAAACCCGCCTGGCGGGTCCTGCGTGGTTCACTCTGTCTCATCGCGTCTTCCTTCCTCTATTCAAGCGGAGCCGCGGCCCCGGCATTGTCGGGACGCCGCGCCGGGACGGGTGCGCAACCCGCCGCCGGTCGGCGTCACTCTGTACGCTACTCGAAATCCCTTACAATGTAAAAACCTTTTTTTAAAAGGTGAAATGGTTCACTC
>SKYL01000050.1 GCA_007127935.1 Halorhodospira sp.
CCTGCGGCGCCGAACTGAGCGTATACGGGTGCTCTTCGTTGTAACCCGCGTCCAGGTTGCGGTCGAGGTGGGCGAGGTAGACAAACTGCCCGGCCCGGTAGGCGAGGCGGCGCCCCTCGGGGCGCAGCGTGATCTCCACCACGTCGTGGGATAACGGCGTAATGCCGGTCACGCGGTGGCGGTGGCGGGCCAGGCGGCGTGAAAGAACGACACGGTAGGCGAAGGCGGCCACCGCCGCCGCTCCGAATAGGGTCCAGATCGGCCACGCCCATGCCGGGGGCAGTGCACGGCTGAGAGGTACGGCGTGAACGAGGGCGAGTGCTACGGCGGCGCCGGACAGCAGGTGCAGACCCTTCCACCGCTGATAGTGGGGCGGGCCGAAAAAGCCAAACGAAGGGGCGAGGAAGACCATCATGCAGAGCAGCGCGGCCCAGCCGGCCCAGATCCAGATATGCTCCGGGGCTGGGAAGAGAAAGCCCACTGCGGCCCCGGTCGAGACGGATAGCCCGCTCCAGGCCAGCAGCAGCGGGTGCGCCATCGCCAGCAGAAAGGCGGTCGCGCCGAGGTAGTGGTGGCGGCGCCACAGTCGGGTCAGGCCGCCGAATCCGCGATCAAAGCCCGGCAGCCGGGCGCTCACCGCCGCGCTCACCAGCAGGCAGGCGAGGGCTGCGATCCCGGTGATGCGTCCGGCCGCTCCCAGCGCCGCCCCGGCGCTGGTGAGCGGCGGCGGCTGGATCAGCACCGCGAATGCCGCCGGGAAGAGTGAAACCAGGATCAGTAATAAGGTAGCCGCCGTGGACCGGCGCATGCCGCCCTCCGCAATCGATCCGTATGGCTGTAATGATTAGCCGCTGATGTACATCAGCGCGACGTCCTTGGCCGGAATCTCGCAAGACCAGCCGCGTTGGGCGGCGATGGTACGCAACGTCGCTTCCCGGTAGAACACGACGTGGGTGGGGTCACGGCGGTAGTGCCATTGGGCGAAGCGGGCGTCGTCGGTCTGGAAACAGGTCATCACCGCCAGGACACCGCCGGGGCGGAGCATCGCGCCGAGGCGGTCGAACTCGGCGGCGGGGTGGTGGAAGTGCTCCACGACCTCGGTACAGGTGATGAAGTCATACGTCTGCTCCAGCGGCGCCGGGTCGGGGTGGAAGAACGGATCGTAGAGCGCCACATGGTGCCCCGCCTCGCGCAGCATCGCCGCCAGCGCCGGGCCCGGCCCACAGCCGTAGTCCAGCCCTTGGAGGCCCGAGGCCGGGAGCCGGGCCAGCAGCGGCTCGGCCAGCTTGGAGAGAAACCGGCGGTAGCCGGGATCATCCACCCGGTTCTCGTGGTGCAGGTAGTGGGCGCGCTCCGCCGGCGCCGCCGGCCGCGCCGCGGGATCGAGGAAACGGGCTTGGCACGTATCGCACCGCCAGTAGTCGAGGCCGTCCACCCGCGATAGGGGGTGGACCATCGACTCTTCGCAGACCGGGCAGTGGGGCTGGCAAGAGTCCACGGAAGGGGTTTGAGGGGTCACCTTCAAGTCGTTGAGACGGATTGGCTGATCAGGCATGGAGGTCAGTATAACGGCAACCGGGCCCGGCTCTTGGAGCCGGGCCCGGGGGCGCCACTGCCGTCAGCCCATCACCCGTCGCCGGTATAAGTAACCGGCTTCCTTGGGTACTCCCCCAATGCGCGACACCATGCTACCGAGGGTTTAGAAAGCCGGGTATCCCATGAATAGGGGGGTTAATCTTCCATGTACGAAAGAGATGCGGCGCGGCTGGCGGGCTCGTTCGGTTCGATCAGACCACGTTGAACGGCTCGCAAGATGGCCTCCACACAGCTGGATGCATTGAGCTTCCGGTAGATCGATTTGAGATGATCCGAAACGGTATGGAGCGATATTCCCATCGCCCTGGCCATGTCCTTGCGGTGGTATCCGCGCGCCATCAACATGAGGGCTTCCCGTTCCCTGGGGGTCAGCGGAACGTCCGCATGAGGACGCGCCGACGCCCAACAAAGGCTTCCTTTGTCCGCGCAGAAATGGCTGAGAATCCGTCGCAGCAGGGCGGGAGAGATGGGGGGCTCTCCCCGTGTCAGCCCCCGCAACTTCTCAACGAACTGATCTCCGGGGCAGTCTTTGATCAGATACCCCTCGACGCCGACCCGCAACGAGCGGAAAAAAAACTCATCGTCGTCAAATGAACTCAGCATGATGCAACAGGTGGCCAAGCCGTGTTGCCGGCAATACCGGGCCAGGTTGATTCCGGAACCTCCAGGCAACACCACGTCAGCCAGGAGGAGAGTGAAGCTGCCCTGGTCCAGCGCGGATTTCGCCGCCGCGATATCCGAAGCCTCCCGGATCAGCGCCCGCGGAAATGCTTCACTCACCAGCCCCGTGATGCGTCTCCGGGAGGCGGCGTTGGCGTCCACGATCAGTACCGAGTCCATGGGGGTCCATCTGGTTGCCGATTCTTAAGGGTGTTCCAGCGTGGCAGGTACGGCCGGCCTGCGCTGTGACTTTTGTCACACCGCTCCTGCGCCCCGAAACCCCCGGGTATTACGACATTACGACGGTTGAATGAAAATGATGATCCGCTGTTTCTCGAAACGCAGTGTGCCCTGCGCCTCCAGCGCCCGCAGGGCGCGGTTGACCCGCTCCCTGGAGGCTCCGACCATGCTCGCGATGTCGGTCTGCGTTGCCCTCGCGATGACGGGCGGTTGATGATTCGTGTGATTCCCTCCCGCGATCTGCTATAGTCCGCCCCGTTGATGCCCTCCGGTCTGCATCGAGCTTTCGTGGTTTTCCCTCCTCAAAGGGCGCGCCCCGATCGAACCCTATCTTTCTTGCCTGGACCGGACCCGGCCCGGTGGTGGATACCGCCCG
>SKYL01000121.1 GCA_007127935.1 Halorhodospira sp.
TAGTAGTGCTCGAGGCGGTTGGCTTCGGTGCGGGGTTCGTCGGTGACGTTGGGGCCGAACACCCAGCGGACGTTGTCGGCGCCTTCGTGCGCGAAGATCTCGGCGACGCGGCGCCAGGCGGCGCGGAAGGCGGTGGGGTCGCCGTTCCAGGGGACCCAGTCGCCGTTCATCTCGGGGAAGGGCCGGACGTAGACGAGGCCGGGTGCGGTCGCGACGCCGCGCGCCCACTCGCGCACGTAGGCGTCGTGCTCGCCGGCCGCGATGGCGGCCACGCCCTGGTGGTGAGGCTGCCAGCTCACGAGCGGGATGCGACCACCGTCCAACAGGTCGTTCACGGGCACTGGATCGTACGCATGATCCCAGGAGGTGAACCAGTGGGCGACGTCGAAGGGCCGCCCGACGTCGGCCTCCAGCGCCCGCAACGCTCCCAGATCGTTCCAGACGCCCGACGGGACGTAGGCTCCCATCATCGGCGTGTCCGCCGGGTCGGCGGTGAGCGGCTCGAACTCGATCGGGTCGGCGCAGCCGGCGACGAGCAGCAGCATCACGAGACCCGAGACCGACCAGTGGACCCGTCGGGAGGCGACGTGACGGGGTTGGGTGCGCAAGACGGTGATCCCTTCGTGCCGACCATGGTGGACGGGTTGCCGGAACCCTTCGCGCCGTACGCGCACCACGCCTCTGGGCACTCCTGTAGGAGGAGATACTACCGCGGGCGGCCGGGAGATCGCCGACGTTCGACACGCGAGCCGCGGCTTCATGCAGCCAGTTCCGAGTGACGGTATCGTGGTAGGAACCGCTCCTCCCGTTCGCCCTCCCGTTCCCTCACGAGGTGATCCATGTCGAACACGCGCACGCTGAAGTCGACTGCCATCCGATCGTCAATCGCTCTCCTCCTCCTCCTCACGGTCGTGCTGGCGGGCTGCGGACCGAGCCAGCTCGAGCGCGAGCTCACGAGCGACAACGAGTCGCTGCGCGTGCGGACCGCGGAGCTGACGACGCAGGCGGAGGAGCTCGGCGAGTCCCTCCGCCTCGCCCAGGCATCGCGCGACGAGACGGCGACGAGCCTCGCGACCCTGGAGCAGGAACGTGCCGAGCTCGAAGAGGCGGTCGCACGAGCCGAGGCCCGGCTGGCCGAGGCCGAGCAGGCGATCGCCGAAGCGGAAGCGCGCGCGTCCGACGTCGCGGCCGAGCGCGACGCCGAACGCGCCGAGATCGAGGCGCTGACGGAGGAACGGGACGCGGCGCAGCGGGCGCTCGCGGAGGCCGAGGATGCGGCGGTCGAGGCCGAAGCGGCGGCGGATGCCGAGCGCGCCGAGCTCGACGCGCGGATCGCGACCCTCGAGGCAGCCCTCGAAGAGGAGCGTGAGGCGGGAGCCGCCGTGAGCGATGAGCTCCTCGAGGCCTCGACCGAGCTCGAACGCGTCATGAACGAACGCGAGGTCCTGACCCGAGAGCTCGACGGCATCAGCACCGAGATCGACATCATCACGAGCGAACGCGACGCCGACCTCGCGCAGCTGACGGCCGACCGCGACGCCGCGGCGGACCGTGCCGCCGAGGCGGAGGCGCGCGCCGGCGACCTCGAGGCGAGCGTGCGCGAGGTTGAGACCGAGCTCGCCGAGCTCGAGGATCGCCTCGAGCGGCTCGAGGCCGAGCTCGACGAGGAACGCGAGCGCGCCGATGCGGGTGCCGACGAGCTCGACGACGCCCTCGCCCGCCTGGCCGAGACCACGGCGGAGCGCGACGAGGCGGTCGACGAGCTCGCGCGGGCGAGAGCTGCCGCGGCCGCCAGTGAGGCCGAGCACGAGGCGCAGGTCGCGGCCGTCACCGCCGACCGCGACACGGAGGCGCGCCGCTCCGAGGCTGCCATCGCGTTCGCGACCGAGCGAGGCACCCGCACGCAGGAGCTCGAGGCTCTCGTGACCGAGCTCGACGAGCGGATCGCCATGCTCCAGCGCGACGTCGCGAGTGAACGCGAACGGAGCGCGACCGCCTCCGCCGGGCTGGAGGAAGCCCACGCGGAGCGCGACGCGCTCATGACCGAACGCGACGACGCCGAAGCCCGACGCGATGAGGCCGCCCAGCGCGCCCAAGCCGCCGAAGCACGCGCCGACGACCTCGATGCCCGCATCGCCGACCTCGAGAGCACGCTCGCCGAGCGCGACGAACGCCTCGCCGACCTCGAGAGCACGCGCACCGAGCTCGAGGCGTCACTGAGCGAGGACGACACCCGCATCGCCGAGCTCGAACGCGAGCTCGAGGCCGCGCAGGCACGCGCCAACGCGGCCGTCACCCTGCTCCAGGAGACGCGCGACGACCTCACCGCCGCCAGCACCGAACGCGAGGAGCTCGCGACCGAACGCGAGGAGCTCGCGGCCGAACGCGACGCCCTCGCGGCCGAACGCGACGCACTCGCCAGCGCGCGCGACGACGCCGAAGCCCGACGCGAGGAGGCCGCCCAACGCGCCCAAGCCGCCGAAGCGCGCAGCGACGACCTCGACACCCGCATCGCCGACCTCGAGAGCACGCTCGCAGAGCGCGACGAACGCCTCGCCGACCTCGAGAGCACACGCACCGAGCTCGAGGCGTCACTGAGCGAGAGCGACACCCGCATCGCCGAGCTCCAAGGCGAGCTCGAGGCCGCGCAGGCACGCGCCAACGCGGCCGTCACCCTGCTCCAGGAGACGCGCGACGACCTCACCGCCGCCAGCACCGAACGCGACGAGCTCGCGGCCGAACGGGACGCACTCGCGACCGAACGCGACGCACTCGCCAGCGCGCGCGACGACGCCGAAGCCCGACGCGAGGAGGCCGCCCAACGCGCCCAAGCCGCCGAAGCGCGCAGCGACGAACTCGACACCCGCA
>SKYL01000031.1 GCA_007127935.1 Halorhodospira sp.
AGGAACCCGATGAGGATCGAGCCCTCACGGAGCTGCCCGGTATCCTTTGAGGTGGGCGGCTGGACGCCCATGACGATGTCGGCCTCCTTCAGCAACTCGTCCCGGGTGGCGGCGATGCGCACCCCCTCGGATTCGTAGTCGGCATCGTCGAAGCCGGCGGTCATGCCGGCCCCCTTCTCCAAAAGGAGTTCTACGTTGAGTTTGCCGAAGAGCTTCAGGACTCCCGGGACGAGCGCGACACGCCGCTCGCCGGGCCGGGTCTCCTTCGGCACGGCAACCTTGATGGCCATTGCGTGATCCCCCGTTGAATGGCGTGAGCGGCCGGGCAGCGCCGCGACCGCCACATGAGTGCAGTTGTAGTTCCGGATTCCCTGCCCGTGGGGCGGGATGTTCGTGCTCCGATCCTAGCCGATTGATCTTATGGTGTGAAGCCGCGGGTGTTTTTAGGAAGCCGTACATTAGTTGCCTTTTAAGTACAGAAGCGGCTATAAATGGCGTGGCCCTTGGGCGCAGAGGGGGTGAGCGTGTTCGAGCACCGGATTCTGCGCACCGATGTCTCCGGGATGCCGCTGGAGTGGATCGGCTTCGAGGAGGCGGTGCGCCTCTACTATCTCGATCAGGTGGTCTACGCCTGTGGCCGCCTGCTTTACCGCGTCCGTGGCGGGCATAATGCGGCCACCGGGCGGCGGTCGTTGTTGGATTTGAACTCCATCGTCGCCACCGTCGGCACCCAGCAGGCCAACCTCAAGGGGCGTCCCGGCTACATGCCGCCGCTGAACAATCCGACCCTCTTCCGCCGCGACGGCCAACTGTGCATGTACTGCGGCGTCCGCCACCGGGTCTCCGATCTCTCCCGCGACCACGTCACCCCGGTGAGCCGGGGCGGGGCGGATACCTGGAACAACGTGGTCAGCGCCTGCAAGCGGTGCAACAACCACAAGGGCGACCGGACCCCGGAACAGGCCGGTCTGGAGTTGGTGGCGATCCCGTTCACGCCGACCCACGCCGAGTACGTCTACCTCCAGGGCCGCCGCATCCTGGCCGACCAGATGGAGTTCCTCATGGCCCACTTCCCGCGCAGCAGCCCGCTGCGGGGGCGGGAGGGTCACCGGCTCGACTGATCCATCGACGCACTCAGTGAGACCGTTGGGCCAGGACCGCCGCCGCCGCCCGCCACAGCGGCCACGCATCGAAGACCCCCGGTGAGATCTCCACGTGCGTCAAGCCGCCGCTGCGGTAGAGGGTGGCGGAGGGGACCGCGACGGCCAGGTGTTCGCTGTGGCTGATGGGGATCACCGGGTCGTACTTGCCGTGGATCAGGATCAACTCCAGCGGGAAGTCGCTCAGGTCCACCGCCGCCAGGTCCAGCGCCCGTAAGTCTTGGCGGTACTGGTACGGCAAGGCGTCGAGGAGTGCGCGGACCCGGTCCGGGTCGTGGTTGTCGAGCAGCGCGAAGAGGGCGCGCCCGTCGTCGTCCAGGCGTTCGACCCATCGTTGGACATCGGCGTCCGGGTGGATCTGCCGCCGCCGCGCGATCCGCTCCAGGGCCTCCCGCGACTCGGGGTCGTCCACCCGGTAGGCCAGGGCGTCCAGCAGGACCCACCGCGCGCCGAAGCGGGCGCCGTCGGCCAGGGTGCGGCGGGTGAGGGGATCGTAGTCGGTGGTCAGAAAGGCGATCCACGCATCGATGTCGTAGTAGCCGCCGATGATCACCAGGAAATCCATCTCGCCGGCGTAGCGCGGGTCGGCGGCGGCGAGCATCACCGGGCCGCTCATCAGGCTCAGGGTGGCGGCCCCGGTGGGCAGTCCGGCGCCGCCGGGGCGGCTCAGCATGTGCTCCAGCGCGTCGCGGACCTCCGCCTTGCTGCGCGGCCCCCAGTCCAACTCCCGGATCTGCTCGATATGGGGCGCCAGCACCCGGAAGCCGGTGCGAGAGAGGGATTCCGCGAAGGCCACCAGCCGGGGGTCGTCCTTGCCGTGTTCGGTGAAGCCGTGGATCAATACCAGGTTGCCCCGTGGGGGACCGGGGGGGCGGTAGAGATCGGCCTCTTGCTCGCCGGTCTCCCCCTCGTAGCGGAGCGTGACCACCTCCGGGTCGCCGGCGCGGCGTTGCAGGCGGCTGGTCTCGCCGGGCGCCGTCTGCAAGTCGCCCAGGAGCAAGGCGGCCTCGTAATTCCGCTCCACGGTGGTGCAGCCACCCAACCACAGCGCGGCGATCACCACCGGTGCGCTCCAACGCCGATTCCACATCAAGTTGACCCGCCTTCTGGGCTTGCCCTAAATACTAGAGAAACATCGAACACCCGGACATGGCGAACGTACCCCGTCACGGCACGCGTACCCCGTCGTTGCGAGCGTAGCGAAGCAATCTCCATGGGTTGGCGTCAAAGTGCTGGAGATTGCTTCGCTACGCTCGCAATGACGGGTAGTACAACGGAGGAATGACGGGTGGTTCCGAGGAGTGCTGCTGTGGATCTGCAAGAAGCCGTGGAACAGGCGATCAGCCAAACGTCGGGCCATCCCTTCGGGCCGTCCCGGCGGGAGTGGAGCGGCGGTGGTTGCATCAATGAGGCGTGGCGCCTCGATGACGGTGCGCGCCGCTTCTTCGTCAAGGTGAACCGCGCCGAGCGGGCCGATATGTTCGCCGCCGAGGCGGCGGCGCTGGAGGAACTGGCCGCCGCCGGGGCGTTGCGGGTTCCGCGCCCGCTGGTCCACGGCCGCCACGGCGGCGGCGCCTTTCTGGTCCTGGAGCACCTCGACCTGACCTCGCGGGCATCGGAGGCGGGCCACCGCCGCTTGGGGGAGGGGCTGGCCGCCCTCCACCGGCATACCGCCGAGGCCCACGGCTGGGG
>SKYL01000126.1 GCA_007127935.1 Halorhodospira sp.
AGCCCTTGGCGCAGATCACCCCCTTGTTCAGCGGGTGGTCCGGGTTGCCCTCGATATAGCGCACCTCGCCGTCGCGCAGATGGACGCGGATGCCGCAGCGGCAGGCGCACATATAACAAGTCGTGTTCTTGATCTCTTCCACGGGGGGCTGCGGCATAAAGATTAGAAACCCTTTATAAAAGATCACTGTGGGGATGAAACGAAGAGGCTGCTATCATGCACACAATTGAATCCTTAGCGGCAACCCCCCATTGGGAATAGACCATGACCGATCCGATACCTCCTTTCACCGAGGACGAACAACGCACCGTCGCCGAGGCCCTGCACAAGCGCTACCGGGAAGCGGTATCGCTGGAAGAGGCGGAGGCCGAGGTGCAGTTGAACCCCGACGATGAAGACCTCACCGAGTGCCCGGTCCTCTACTGGGCCGCCCGTGGGACCCACCACATCATCTTTAAGCTGGGAGAGCAACGCTTCCGGGGCCAGTTCTTCTACTCCGAGACCCAGCAGTTCGGCACCGGCCGGGACGACTTCGACACCCTGGCCGACTGCGTGACCACGCTGCTGCAGGTCCAGGCCGACCACGAACGGCAGATGGCCATGCTGCGCACCGGGCTCTCCGCCGTGGACCGCCTTGATGGAGACTACAACGGCCCGTCCATTTCATGAAGGTCTGCATCGTCTCCGACAGCCACGACCGCGGAGTGATGCTGGCGCGCGCCATCGAGGCCTCCGTGGAGGAAGGCGCCGAGGCCGTCATCCACTGCGGCGACCTGGTGGGCGGCAACACGCTCCGGGAGTCGCTGGCCGTGGGGCTGCCGCTCCACGTCATCCACGGCAACAACCTCGGGGACCCGGTGGCGCTGGCCCGGATCGCCCAACGCTCCAACGGGCTACTGACCTATTATGGCGAAGACGCGTCCATCACGCTGGGCGGCCGCCGGATCTTCATCACCCACTTCCCCCACCTCGGCCACGCCATGGCCTGTACCGGCGACTACGACCTGGTCTGCTGCGGCCACAGCCATGAGACCGAACTGCGCCGCCAACGCCACATCCACGACGGCCACACCTGGCTGGTGAACCCGGGGACGGTGGCCGGCATGGGCGCCGCCGAGGCCACCTGGGTCATGGGCGATCTGGCGCAGATGGTCTTTCAGATCCGCCCCACTCCTTGAAATAGATCAAAAACCGGGCCGGGTACCCCTCCCAAATGGGTAGGTACCACAGCTAAATAACTTGTGTAACTATACTTGCCCCTAAATGGAATATGGAGAAGGAGGAGGCAATGGCCCTGGTCAATCCGCACGGGGGCGGCAATCTGAAGCCCTTGCTGCTCGAGGGTAGTGAGAGGGACGCCGAACTGGCACGCGCCCGCTCCCTCCCCCAAGTCAAAGTCAGCTCTCGCGAGAAGGGCGACATCATCATGCTCGGCATCGGCGGCTTCACGCCGCTGGACGGGTTCATGTCCCATACCGACTGGCAGGGCGTCTGCGACGGCATGAAGATGGCCAACGGCCTCTTCTGGCCGATCCCCATTACGCTCTCCACCGATCCGGCCACCGCCGAGGGCTTCGATACCGGCAGCGACATCGCGCTGGTCGACCCCGAGGACGGCGCGATTCTGGCCACGATGAAGGTCACCGAGAAGTACCGCATCGACAAGGCGCACGAGTGCGCCACTGTCTATAAGACCACCGACGAGGAACACCCCGGCGACAAGATGGTGATGGAGCAGGGCGACATCAACCTGGCCGGTCCCATCAAGGTGCTCTCCCAGGGCGGCTTCCCGGAGAAGTACCCGGAACTGTTCATGTCTCCCGCCCAGACTCGGGCGATGTTCGAAGAGAAGGGGTGGAGCAAGGTGGCGGCGTTCCAGACCCGCAACCCGATGCACCGCTCCCACGAGTACCTGGCCAAGGTCGCCATCGAAACCTGCGACGGGGTGCTGATCCACTCGCTGCTGGGCAACCTCAAGCCGGGCGATATCCCCGCCGACGTGCGCACCAAGGCCATCAACACCCTGGTGGACAATTACTTCGTCGACAACACCATCGCCCAGGCCGGCTACCCACTGGACATGCGCTACGCGGGGCCGCGGGAGGCGCTGCTCCACGCCCTCTTCCGGCAGAACTACGGCTGCTCGCACCTGATCGTGGGCCGTGACCACGCCGGTGTCGGCGACTACTACGGCCCCTTCGACGCCCATCACATCTTCGACGAGATCCCCAAGGGCTCGTTGGAGACCCAGGCCCTCAAGATCGACTGGACCTTCTGGTGCTACAAGTGCGAGGGTATGGCCTCGGCGCGGACCTGCCCCCACGACCCGGAGCACCGCTTGCTCCTGTCGGGGACCAAGCTGCGCAAGATGCTGTCGGAAGACGCCGAGGTTCCGGACAAGTTCTCCCGCCCCGAGGTGCTGGAGATCCTGCGCGCGTACTACACCGGGCTGACGGAGAAGGTGGAGATCAAGCTATCCGGGCATTCGGCCCGTTAATTGGACGTTCGCGACTTCCTTGCGAAGGAGCGGGGCGTTTTCGTGATCGATGTAACGGAGGAGTAGGAGACTTACCATGCCAACTTACGTTCGTACCGATAAGTGCGATGGCTGCAAGGGTCAGGACAAGACCGCTTGCATGTACATCTGCCCCCACGACCTGATGAAGCTCGACAAGGACGGCTCCGAGACCGGTCACGCCATGAAGGCGTTCAACCAGGAGCCGGAGCAGTGCTGGGAGTGCTACTCCTGCGTCAAGATCTGCCCGCAGAACGCCATCGAGTGCCGCCACTACGCCGACGTCGTGCCGCTGGGCGGCATGGTGCAGCCGCTGC
>SKYL01000026.1 GCA_007127935.1 Halorhodospira sp.
AAAACAGTACTGCCCGCCGCTCGAGCGCACTCACCGAGCACGGGCGGTTTTCTCAGTTGCCCGCTGTGTCCTCGCGCGGATCGTCCCGGAAGTAGGCCTCGAGTTCGAACGGCTCGTCTTCGCCTTCGACGCCGGTGACGTCGAGCGCCGTCACCTCGGCGTCGGTCTCGAGCAGGCCGGCGAGACTCGGTTCGGTTCGGCCCTCGTCGCCGCTGATCAGCTCTTTGATGTAGAGACCGCCCTCGCCGTGAACGCGGACCTCTGCGCTGGTAGGCTCGAGCAGATCGCCGTCGATCTCGTAGACGGTCCGCTCGCGGGTGAGGTTCGCCCGCCGGTGGTCGACGCGCTGGGGGGTGTACTGCTCGACGGTCGTCCCCGACAGCTCCTCGAGTGCGCTTTCGAAGGTGCCCTCGTCGACTGGCTCACCGAACGCGACGTCGGCGCGGTAGCGCTTGCTCGCGTCGTGTTCTTTGACGCGTTCGACCATGTCGTAGGTGGCGAGTCGCAGCCCGTCGACCTCGACGCCGCCGGCCGCGTCGTTGATCGCCCGCTCGAGTTCGGCCGGGTCCGGGTCGCGTCGCTGTGGGCGTTTCACCTCGAGGACGAACGGGCGCCCCTCGCCGAGCATCCGGGCGTCGACGTCCTCTCGCCCAGCGCCGTGGAATTTGCCCTCGTCGCCGTCCATCGCCTCGACGACGTGGGGCCTGACGGTCTGTTCGACGCTGGTGTCGTACATGTAGCCCGAGCCGCCACAGTACTCACAGGGCTCTTCGCCGTCGTCGCCGAGTTGCACCCCGCTGCCGCCACACTCCCGGCAGGGCCACTCTGTCTGTGGAATATCCCGCTCGATCTTGCGGTAGCGCCCGTAGACGAACGCCGGGTTAACCTGGACGTCGACCGCGTGGCTCGTTACGGTCTCCGACTCGAGCGTCTCGAGCGGGTCGAACGCCTCGAGGTCGACCACGGCGAGTACGTCAGGCCGATCGAAGTCGACTTCGGCTCCCGTCTTCGAGCCAACGCGACGACCCACCTCTCGGTTCATTTCGCGTTTGACCGACTCACCGACGTCGGGTTCGAGCCCGGCGTCCTCTCGGGCCAGGCGTTCGTTCTCCTCGACCAGCGGCGGGACACGGGTACCGACCTGGTAGGTTTCGAAGTGGGTTCCCTCGAGTTCGCCGACGATGGCGTCTGCGATGGCATCGGCGGTACCACAGTATCCCTCACAGACCCAGCATTCCTCAGGGCCGTCGGGGTGGAAATCGTCGTCGTCTTCCAGTGCGACGGCGGTACGCAGCGCCCGGCCGCGTTCGCCGTTTGTCAGGCCGAAACTCCGCTCGGCGAACGGTCTGCCGAGACAGGAGTCACAGACCGGCCCCGTCGCGAGCAGCGCGCGGGCGTCGTCCAGAACGGTCATATTGCGTGACTCGGAGTGGCTGGCGTAACACGTTTTCCTTTCGTCGGCTCCGTCCGCTGCTCGAGTCGGCTCTGCGTTTAATTCGATCGAGGGCCAACGAACGACAGATGGCCAACTCTAACGCGTTGTTCGGGACCGACGCCGACGACGTCGACGCGCTCGAGCGGTCGCTTCGACTCGTCAACGCCGTCGCCGACGGAATCTACCAGCTCGACGCGGACGGCCACTTCGTCGCGGTCAACGACGCCATCGTCGAGCTGACGGGATACAGCCGTGATGCGCTCCTCGGGGCACACGTCTCGACCGTCGTCGACGACGCCGACGTGAGACGGCTCGAACGGGCGATCCGGGAGCGACCCGAGCCCAGCCTGAACGATCCCGCCGCGTTCGAACTCGCGATCGAGACGGCTGACGGGGGTCGGCGACGCTGCGAAATCCGGCTCACCGTCCTCGAGACCGACGGCGAGTTCGACGGCGTCGCCGGTGTCGCCAGTCCGATCGACGAGCCGCCCCGGCGGCAGGATCCCGATCACCTGCCGTCGGCCTGGGAGCTCGACGATTCGATCACTCCGGTGCTCAACGAGGCCGACGTCGGCGTCTTCGTCCTCGACGAGACGTTCGACGTGGTCTGGATCAACGAGACGACGGAGGAGTACTTCGGGATCGACCGCTCGCAAGTCGCCGGCCGGGACAAACGGACGCTGATCGACGAGCGGATCAGCGAACGGTTCACGGACCCCGAGGCGTTCGCGGAGACGGTTCTCGCGACGTACGACGACAACACCTACGTCGAGCGCTTCGAGTGCGAGATCACGGCCGGCGAGGACCGGGAGCGACGCTGGCTCGAGCACCGGAGCAGACCGATCGAATCCGGACAGTACGCCGGCGGTCGGATCGAACTCTACTACGACGTCACCGACCGGAAGGTGTCTGAGCGGGCCAGACGGAAGAGCGAGCGCCGGTTCCGGTCGCTGGTCGACGCCGTCGAGGAGTACGCGATCTTCATGCTCGATCGCGATGGCCGCGTCGTCAGCTGGAACGAGGGCGCCGAACAGATCAAGGGGTACGACGAAGACGAGGTCCTCGGCGAGCACATCTCCGTCTTCTACACCGACGACGCCCGGGCCGACGGGATCCCCGAACGAATCCTCGAGGAGGCGAGAGCGTCCGGCACGGCCGAGGACGAGGGGTGGCGTGTCCGTGCGGACGGCTCGCAGTTCTGGGCGAACGTGACGATCACGAGCATCCACGACGAAGACAGTGAGTTGCAGGGCTTTGCGAAGATCACTCGCGACACATCGGACCGACACGAGTACGAGGAGAAACTGCGCGAACAACGGGATTTTACCCAGCGAATCCTCGAAACAGCTCCCATCGGCGTGCTGACGATCGAACCCGACGGGACGTTTAGGACGG
>SKYL01000094.1 GCA_007127935.1 Halorhodospira sp.
CCAGCCGTCCCGCTTCCCCAGGTCGTCCAGGTGCAGCCGCCCCTCCAGGCGGTAGGCGGCGTGCTCTCCATCCACCCGGAATCCAGCCTCGGCCAATGCGGCCTCCAACCACCCGGCGACCTCGAGGGCGCGATCACCGGCGGCGGCCACCGTAAAGCCGATCATCCCGATCCGCTCATGTTGCAGCGCCCGCAACTCATGGAGGTCGTAGCGCACCGTGACGCCCCGGCCGGTGAGCACCCGCAACGCCTGCTGCAACGCCTGACGCGCCTGCTGCTCGGCCACGGCACGGCCCAGGGCTTCGACCCCTCGCAAGGCATCGTCTTCCTCATCGGCCTGGCGCAGGTGGGCCGCCGTGGCGGTGTCCAGCCCGGCGATCTCCTCCCGCAGGGCGGCGGCGGCACGCTCCCGGTGGAGCACCGCCAGGGCGTGGTAACGGCCGGCCCCGGGGTCGTGCCAGACCTCGGCGATCTCCACCCCGTGGAGTACCCGGTCGGTGCGCGTGGTCACTTGCCGCTGAACGGCGGTCTCCAGACGGGCGCCGCCGGGGCCGAGGTCCAGTCGTTCGTCCTGGCGGGTCTCCGCCTCGATCTCCACCCGGAAGGTGCGAGCCAGTTCGGCCCGCGCCCGGTCCCGGGCGGCGTCCAGATCGGGCGCCGCCCCGCTGCCGTGCAGATACTCCGCCCGGGGATACGCCGCCGGTTCGCCGCCCACCACCCATCCGGGTTGTGCCGTGGCGGGCAGCCCGGCGCAGCCCGCCAGCAACACCGCCGGCAATGCCGCCACGGCCATCCCTAAAGGCCACCAACGCCGGTTCGCCATGGGCTAGGGCTCCCTTCCACCAACGGAGCCGACGCCGGGGGAGATCCAGCGGTCAAGCACAAAGTGGTACCGTCCCGCTTCCAACTCCATCTCCCCCAGGTCACGGGCGTCAATGACCCCGCCGCCGGCCCCCAGGTACTCGATCCGTACCGCCTGCCTTCCCGGCGGGAGGCTGAGACGGGCGACGTGGTAGTGCGCGGGCAGCGTCACCCAGGCACGGGTGTCGGCCCGGTCCACCGCCACGGTGAAGACGTTCATAAACAGCCCCGCCGCCACATGGCGGTCGGCGGCTTGGTCGATCATCTCCTTCTGCACCAGGAGCCGGGCCAGGGCGCGGGCCATGAGGACGCCCATCTGTTCGTCCAACAGGATGCGCGCCACCGCATCGACGTTGTGGACCGGCTCCGTCTCCGCCCGCGCCTCGTCGGCGACCACCCGGGCGCCGTGCAAGAACTTGGGCCGGGAGTGGTAGTACGGCAATGAGACGCGGTGGATGCGCCCCCGGTAGTCCTGGGCGAGCAACGACTGCTCCCCCTTGCGGGGCGCCAGTCCGGCGCCGACGATCACCACCACGTGGGCCGCTTCCCGGTGGGCCTGTTGGGGCGGCCACGAGTCCACGCCGAAAGCCTCCCGCCAGACGGCCGGATCGTCCTCGATACCCAGATATTCGGCGAGGCGGAGCAAGTCATATTGCAAGTACCGGGGCACCGGCACGCCCAGTTCGCCGGCGTGGTCCCGGTAGGCGCGATACGCCTGGCGGTAAGCCACCAGGGCCTGATCCGGCTCCCCCAGGTGCTCGAAGATCATGCCGGTGAGATAGCGGGCAAAGGGGTCGCTCTGGTAGCGGGAGCCCTGCTGCCCCTCGGCCAGGGCGCGCAGGCGCAGATCGACCTGAAGGGCCTCCACCCGGGCCGCGTATGGATCCCCCAGGTCGAGGTAGTTGAACGCTTTGATCAGGTGGAGCAGGACGCGCTCGTGGGGCTCTCCGGCGTAGGCGAAGGCGGTCTCCCCCACCACCAGGCTGCCGATACTCTCACTGACGCTGAGCGGGTCTACCTCGTCGATGGCCCGGCGGGCCGCCTCCAGCGCCTCGTTACTGGCCTCGAACTCCCCGGCCATGCGCAGCAGGGCGCCGCGATTGAGGAGGTAGAAGACCCGGTCGCCCTCTCCGCCCGGGTTCTCCTCCAGGATCTCCACGGCGCGGACGGGATCACCCTGGAGCAGCGCCGTCTCCACCGGGGCGAAACGCTCGGCGTGGGTGGCGCACCCGGCCAGCAACGCCATGGCCACGACAACGGATGGGACCCGGCCCATCGGGGCGCCCTCAGCCTATCGCCGTGCGGATGCGGCGCGGACGTACTTCCGGATCTCCTTGTTCCCGATCCAGACCTTGCGGTTGTCGGCGAGGCTGATCAGCTCCAGGTCGACCTGGTAGTAACGGACCTGCTCGCGGCCCAACTGGTCGATGATGGAGTTGACCGTCCCCAACAGCATGAAGTCCGCCCCCACCTCCTGGCCCATGGCCTTGCGCGTCTCCTCGCTGGCGTGGAGATCCTGATCGCGCCGCTCCTCGCGAATCCACTCCCGCTGATCGGGGGCGGCGACGAAATCGACCTCGCCGGAGTTGATCAACTCGCGCTGGATGTCGTTGATGAAGGTCCGGGTGTTGATGTGCTCGTGGCTCAGGTTGCGCACACCGCCGACAATGACCGTCGGCCGCTTGCCGTGCTCCCGCCGGTAGTCACGCAACCACGGCCGGGCCAGGGCGTCGTTGATCATCTCCTCGGCTACCAGCCGCGAATCCTGATCGTTCCACTCCCCGGAGAGGTCCCGCTCTACATCGGTGCCGATCCGCTCCACCTTGTGGCCGCAACCCACGGCCACCACCGCGGCAAGAATGATTCCACCGGCGGCGCGCAGAAGATTCCTTGTCATCGTATCGCTCCCAAGGGTCCGTTTCGTTCTCAATGGCTGCTAGTCTATGCCGAAGCGACACCATAGGACAG
>SKYL01000262.1 GCA_007127935.1 Halorhodospira sp.
CACTGTCGCGGACGATCCGGCGGCCGGCGGCGGCGTCTCCACCTCGGGCGCCTCCACCCCCTCGTCCAGATCCTTCATCCACTCCAGCGGGTCCAGCCCCAACGAGCGTGGACCTCCCGACCTACGTGGCATCGACGGTCCTCCCCTCCAGCAGGTCACGCACCAACCCGGCGTAGTCCTCGGCCCCATGACTGCGCGGCTGGTGTTCGAAGACCGAACGCCCCCACCCCGGGGCCTCCGCCAGGGAGACGTTGTCCCGGACATGGGTCCGCAGCAGTTGCCCCGGGAAGTACTCGCAAATCTTGTCCCGCACCTCGTTATCGAGGCGGCGGCGCTGCTGGTAGCGCACCAGCACCAAATGTTTGCGGGTCCAGACCCCCATGCGCTGCTCGATCCGGTGGAGGATGCGCATCAGCCGCGACAACCCCTGCAAAGAGAGAAAGTCGCAGAAGACGGGCACCAGCAGTTCGTCCGCCGCCAGCAACGCGTTCATGGCCAGCAATCCGGAGGACGGCGGGCAGTCCATCATCAGGAAGGTATCGCCCCCCTCCAGCGCGTCGATGGCGTTGCGCAGACGCCAGCCGCGCTCCTGTCCGCCCTCCATGCGCTCCACATCGGGCAGGCGCGCCCCGGCGGTCACCAAGTCGAGCCGTTCCCGCGCTTCGCGGCGGCGCTCGGCCAGCGGGACCTCGTCGAGCAAGACGTCGTCCATCCCCGGCTCGGTGCCTTTGAAACCGAAGCTGACGCCGAGGTGGCCCTGGGGGTCGAGATCGACGCCCAGCACCTTTTCACCGGCCAGCGCGAGCCCGTGGGCCACGTTGACCGTGGTGGTGGTCTTGCCCACTCCGCCCTTTTGATTGAGGACCGCGATCACCCGCATGGCCGCGCCCTCACGCCATAACCTGTTGTTCGGAGACCGCCCGCTCTTCTTCGCCGAAGAGGCGGTCGACGTCCAACACGATGACGATCTTCTCGTCCACGTTGGCCAGACCCCGCACCACGTCGCCCCCTTGGCGGCGCATCTGCGGCGCACTGCGGATCTGGCGCCGGGAGAGGGTATGGACCGCCGACGGCGCGTCCACCACCAACCCCACCAACTGATCTTCTCCGTCGTCCTTGACCCGCACCAGGATCACCACCGCCGACTCGTAGCTCTCGCGCCGGGGCAGCCCGAAGCGGGTGCGCATATCGAGGATCAACGGCATGGCGCCGCGCAGGTTGACCACGCCGTGGACGTGGGGCGGCGCGTTGGGGATCGGCGTCGGCGCCTCCCAGCCGCGGATCTCCTGGACCCGCCGCACGTCGACCGCGTACTCCTCGTCGCCGATGACGAAGGAGAGGTAGTCTTGGCTCTCGTCCACCGCCGCCCGTTTCGCGGCGGCGGCGCTCTCCGACGCGACGCCCGCCGCCTGGGCCGACGCCTCCCGGCCGAGGTCCACCAAGCCGGCGATATCGAGGATCAGCGCCACCATGCCGTTGCCGAGGATCGTCGCCCCGGCGAAACCGGGGACGCTGAGGAAGTTCTCTTCCAGGCTCTTAATGACCACCTGCTGCTGATCCAACAGCTCGTCCACCCGCAGCCCTACATGCCGGTTGTCGTCCTCCACCACCACCAGCAGCCCGGCCTCGCTCACTTCCTCTCCGTCCTCGTCCCCCTCGTTGGCGCGATGCACGACGCCGAACAACTCGTGGAGGCGGATCATCGGGATGTACCCCTCCCGCCAGTGGTAGAGCTCCACCTCGCCGCTGAGTCCGCTGACCCGGTCGGGCTGGATCTGCAGCGACTCGATGATGGAGACCAGCGGCACGATGTACGTCTCGTCGCCGACCCGGAAGAGCTGGCCGTCGAGGATGGAGAGGGTCAGCGGCAGGGAGATGGTCAAGACCGTCCCCTTACCCGGCTCCGAGTGGACGGAGATGTTCCCCGACAGCTCCCGGATGTTGCGCTTGACCACGTCCATGCCGACGCCGCGCCCGGAGTACTCCGTGGCCTCGTCGTGGGTGGAGAGGCCGGGATGGAAGATCAGTTCGTAGATCTGCTCATCGGGCGGTTCGCTGCGGGCATCGACCAGCCCGGCGGCCCGCGCCTTCTCCAACAACTTGGCGCGGTTGATCCCCCGGCCGTCGTCGGTGATCTCGATGATGATGTTGCCGCCCTTGTGGTACGCCTCGATGCGCAGTGTGCCGGTCTCGGGCTTGCCGGCGGCGCGCCGCTCCTCGGGCGGCTCCACGCCGTGGTCGACGGCGTTGCGCACCAAGTGGACCAGCGGGTCGATGATCTTCTCCATGACCGTCTTGTCCAACTCGGTCTGCTCGCCCTCCAGCACCAACTCCACTTCTTTGCCGAGGCCGCGGCTGACGTCGTGGACGATCCGCGGCAACCGCGAGTAGGCGAAGCTGATGGGCACCATGCGGATGCGCATGACGCTGTCCTGCAATTCGCGGGTATTGCGCTCCAACTGCGCCAGCCCGTCCTGCAACTCTTCGAGGCGCTCGGCGGAGAACTCCTTGCCCACTTGGCTGAGCATCGACTGGGTAATGACCAGTTCGCCCACCATGTCGATGAGGACATCGATCTTACCGGTGTCGACACGGATGGAACTGGCGGCGGCCGCCCCAGCGCCGCCCTTCTTCGCGGCACCCGGTGCGGCGGAGGCGCCACCGCCGGCCGGCGCCGGGACCGTGGCCGCCAGTGCGGATGCCGCCACAGGTGGTGACGATGACACCGGAGCCGAGGCGGCCGCCCCACCGGCCGCCTCGGCCAGCGGTGTGATCTCCAGTTCGGCGTCATCCTCCACCCACTCGAAGACCTCCCGCACCGCGGCCTCGTCGGCATCGCCCCGCAACTCCAGGGTCCATGCCAGGCGGCACTCCTCGGCATCCAGAGCTTCCAATGGCGGCAGGCCGGTGAGATCGGCCACCACCGTCACCTCGCCCAACTCCTCCAGGGCGGAGAAGATGCGTAGCGGATCGTTGCCGGTGGTGAACAGGTAAGGCTCCGGCGCAAAGCGGATGCGCCACCCACCGCCGCCACCGGGGCCGCCGGTCGGCCCGCCATCCGCGGCGCCGCCTCCAGGTGGGGCCGCCGGAGCGGTGGGGTTGCCCAGCTCGGCGTCGAGCCGCGCCTCCACGGCGGCCTGAGCGGCCGTATCGTGCTCCGTCCCGTCCCGGGCCGCCTCCAGCATCCCGCGCAGGCAGTCGACCGACTCCAACAGCGCGCTGATGTTCTCCGGCGTTACCGCCTGCTCGCCCTCCCGCAGGCGGTCGAGCAGCGTCTCCAGGCGGTGGGTGAACTCCGAGACCTGGGACAGGCCGAAGGTCCCGGAGCCGCCCTTGATGGAGTGGGCGGCGCGGAAGACGTTATGGAGCGTCTCGATGTCCGGCGCCCCGGGGTCCAACTCCAACAGCCCGGCCTCCATGATGTCGAGGCCCTCGAAGCTCTCTTCGAAGAAGGTCTGCAGGAACTGGCTTAGATCGACGCCCATGCCCGTCTCCCCAACGGCCTCAGCCGAGGACTTTCTTGATGGTGCTGAGCAATTGGTCCGGGTCGAACGGCTTGACCAGCCATCCGGTGGCGCCGGCCTTCTTGCCTTCCTGCTTCTTCTCCACCGCCGACTCGGTGGTCAACAGCAGGATCGGCACCCCCTTGAACGCCGGCAGCGCACGCAGCTCCCGGACCAGGGTGATCCCGTCCATCTTCGGCATATTGACGTCGGTGATGACCAAATCGAAGGAGCCGCTCTTGGCCTTGGCCAAGGCGTCCTGTCCGTCCACGGCATCGGTGACCTGATGACCCTGCTGTTTGAGGGTAAAGCTGACCATCTGCCGCATGGAGGCGGAGTCGTCCACCGCCAGGATCTTTGCCATCTTCCCACCTTTATTATTTTGATCGATTCCCGTGTTCACTCTCCAAGCCGCAACCCCTGCGGGGCCTGGAGGCGCCCCTTTGTACGGTCGAACCCGCTTTCTATTCAACCCCGGGCGTCAGCTCGCCTCCAACTCCGCGTCCAACCCCAACCGTGCCGCCGTTTCCACCACCAAGCCGGGCGGCGTCCCGCCCCGCCACCGCCAACCGGCTCCGGCGCCACGGCCAAAGGCGACCAGCAACTGAACCCCCGCGGTATCGATCCGCTTGAGTTGGTTGCCGTCCAGCTCCACCGCTTCCCCCGAACCCAACGCCTCCACCAGGCGCTCCTTGATCGCCCCGGTCAGCGTGATGTCGAGCCGCTCACCCAGATCGACCCGTTGCGACGCCTTAGCCATGCCTCACCCCCAGCGGACCGTCGTCGGAGATGCCCTTATACAGGACACGGGCTCCCATTACCTCATATCGGCAGCACGGATGCGAACTTGCGGACAGAAAGCCCCCGACAAGGAATCCCCCTAGAAATCGCCCGAGCGTACGCGCTCCAGCACCGCCTGCAGCGCCCGCCGGTCGAGGGGCTTCGTCAAGTAGCCGTCGCATCCGGCCTCGAAGCTTCGCCGGCGGTACTCTTCCAGCGCATGGGCCGAGAGGGCCACCACCGGCGTCCGGCGCCGCCCGGCCTCTTCCTCGGCGCGCCGGATCTCGCGGGTGGCCTGGTAGCCGTCCACGCCGGGCATCTGCAGGTCCATCAGCACCAGGTCGTAACCGTTGGTGAGAACCCGCTCCACCGCCGGACCGCCGGAGTCCACCACCTCCACCCGGCAACCCGCCTGTTCCAACAGGATGCGCACCAGCAGCGCGTTGGTGGGCTCATCCTCGGCCACCAAAACCGTCCGCGGCCGCTCCCCCGCTTCATCCCCGTCGGGGGTGCCGCCGCGGGTCTCGGGATGCGGCACCGCCTGCATCGAAGCCGCCGCCGGCTCCGCCGCGCCCACTCCGCGCTCCGCCTCCGCACCGAGCCGGGAGAGCGCCTCCAGCAACTCGCGGCGCTTGATCGGCTTGACCAATGACGGCAGGCCGTGATCGTCCCCGCAGCCTTCGGCGACACGGCGGTCGCCGCAGCTAAGGATCACCACCGGCGGCCCGCTGCTCCCGCACGGCGGTCGCCGGCCACCACAGTCGGCCAAGCCCCCGTCCAGCAAGACGGCATCGTAGGGTGTGCCCCGCGCCTCGGCCTCGGCGACACGTGTCTCCGCCTCCACCGGCGAGGCCGCGCCGTCCACCAAGACGCCGGCCGGGGCGAGATGGCCGGCCACGGCGCGCCGGTGGTCCGGATAGTCGTCCACCACCAGCAGGCGCCACCCCCGGAACCGCTCGGCATCGACCTTTTCTCCCGCCGCGGGGCACTCCACCGGGGTCAGCCCGGCGGTGAAGTAAAACGTGGTGCCCCGCCCCACGCCGCTCTCCACCCAGACGGCGCCCCCCATTAGCTTCACCAGTTGGCGGCAGATGGTCAGACCCAGTCCGGTGCCGCCGTAACGCCGGGTGATCCCCGCGTCGGCCTGGGTGAACGCCTCGAAGACGCTCTCCCGGCTCTCCTCCGGGATTCCGACCCCGGTATCGGTGACGCTGAAGAGAAGGCCACCGGCGGCGTCCACCTCGACGCCCACGGTGACTCCACCGTGTTCGGTGAACTTGACGGCGTTGCCCACCAGATTGACCAGCACCTGCCGCAGCCGCGCCGGGTCGCCTTCCACGAAGCGCGGGACCGAGGCGTCGAAGCAGAGCGCCAGATCGAGCCCCTGCTGGCGGAAGCGCGGGTAGAGCAGATCGAGTTGCCGCTCCAGCAACTCCTCCAGGTCGAAGGGCTGGCGCTCCAGAGCCATGTGGCCGGCCTCGATCTTCGAGAGGTCGAGCAGGTTGTTGATCACCTCCAACAGGTTGCCGCTGGCGGTGCGGAAGATCTCCAGGTACCGCCGTTGCTCCTCGTTGAGCTCGGTATCCCCCAGCAACTCCGACATGCCGACGATGGCGTTGAGCGGCGTACGCAGTTCGTGGCTCATGTTGGCGAGAAACTGGCTCTTCACCTCACTCGCCTGCTCGGCCTCCCGGCGCGCCCGCTCCAGTTGCTCCTGGGTGCGCTTCTGCTCGGTGATGTCCACCATCTGGCCGTACCAACTCAGCCCACCGTCGTCGTCGCGCTCCGGCACCGCCTCGATGAAGCACCAGCGGCTTTCACCCCCGCCCAGCGGGCGGACCCGCAACTCGTGGCGGAACGGGGCCGCCTGCATCTCCGCGTCACGGATCCGTTCGATCAACGCCTGGCGGTCATCGGGGTGGGCCGCATCCAGCGCGACCCCGAAGTCGGCCATCACCTCCTCCGCCGGGATCCCGGTGAGGCGCTGGTAACCCCGGCTCATGAACGGGGCGCGCCACGCCCCGTCGGGCTCGCTGCGAAAGTGGAAGACGGCCCCCCGCACCCGGGACGTCATCAACCGCAACCGGCGCTCATTGGCCGCCACCGTGTCCAGCAGGCGGCGGTGCTCCGAGACGTCGTTCTGGATGCCAATGAAGTGGCTCACCGCACCGCCGGTGTCCCGCACCGGGGCGAGCATGAATTGGTTCCAAAAGAAGGAGCCGTCCTTCCGCCGGCTGCGCAGGAGCGCCTCGGCGGAGCGCGCCTCTCCCAGCGCCCGCTGGATCTCGCTCACCGCCTCCCGGTTTCCGTCGTCCTCATAAAAGGAGCCGATCTCCCGTCCCAACAACTCATCGGCACGGTAGCCGGTGAGCCGGCACAGGGCGTCATTGACGTAGACCACCGGCATACCGGCGGCGCGGGCGTCGGCCACGGCAACACCCGCCGGGATGGCGTCCAGCGCCTGGGCAACCCACGGTGCGCGCGCGGCCGCCGACTCCGGCGCGGGGGAATCAGACGATCCCGTCCCCGGTTCCAGTGCCATGCACCACCTCCTTCAGGGCGTCTTCCAACCGCTCCAGCGCCGAACCGGCCGGACCGTACGCGGCGCGGGTCCCTTCCATGTCGTCATGGCGCGCGGCGTCATCCATCCGCTCGACACAGCGGCGCGCCTCCTCGGCACCGGCCCCGGCCAGCGCCCCCTTCAGTGGATGGGTAACCTCGTGGACCGCCTGGGGGTCGTCTCCGGCCATCACACGGTGTAACTCGTCGCGGCGGACGCGGAGTGTCTCTTGCAGTTGTTCCAGGATACGGCGGATCAGATCCCGGTCTCCCCCAAGGGTCGCCCCAAGGACATCGAGATCGATCACCTTCGGATCGTCGTCATTCACTGGCGCGGCAATCCCTTTCTCTTTACAAGAATCGGCCCAGTGTAATCTCCAAGGACATGACTAAGGAACCGGATCGCGAATCAACGGCAGGAGATCGCGGAAGGTGGCGGTCCCGGCGCGCTGCAACCACTCGAAGGCGACCATCTCCCGGGTCACCACCACGGCACCGGCCCCCCGCACTCGCTCCAGGGCCCGATCACGGTCCCGCGGCGTGCGGGAGCCCACCGCTTCGTCGACGACAAAGACCCGCCGTCCGGCGGCCAGCAGCCCCAGCACCGTCTGCAGCACGCAGACGTGGGCCTCGGTACCGCCCACCACCACCTGGGAAAAGGGAAAGGCCTCCAGTACCCCCGCCTCACGGGTCCAGCCGAAGTGCATCTTGGCGTGGGTCCGCTCCGGGCGGAGCCACCGGGCCACCGATGGCGCCGTGGGCCCCAAGCGCTCCGGGTTCTGTTCCGTGGCGTGGATGGGAACTCCCACCCGGTCGGCGACCCGGCACAACCACGAAGCCGCCGCGACCACCTGCGTACCGCCGTGGATGGCGGGCAACAGCCGCTCCTGGAGGTCCACCAGGAGCAAGGCCGAATTGTGCGGGTCGACAACCGCCCCGCTCGCCGCCCTGCTCATCGCGAAATCATGATCCCGACACCGAAGCGGACCCTCGGCTCCGACGGATACGCCGCCGGCTCGTGCCAGAGGTGGAGATCATCGGGGACCACCACCGGATAGGTCAGCGTCCGCTCGCCGACCCGCCCCTCGCGGACGGCAATGACCGTGCCGGTGACCGTCAGCCGGCGGCCATCCGCGTAGTCGGCGGTCTCCAGAAAACCGGGATGGTCAATGAGGAACCGGCCCGTGGGCGCCATCGTCGTGGCCGGGCGCTGACTGCGGTCCAACGGATAGGCGATCATCTCCACCACCGTGGCCTCCTCCAGGTGTTCCGTGCCCAGGATTCGCCCGCCCCAGATCACCCGGCTCCCGACCCAAGGCTCCGGATCGGCGGCCACGTCGGCGGGACTCAAGTCGGCCTCCACCCCCTCCGCATCGTAACGCGGCCCGGTGGCGCAACCGGCCAGCGCCAGGGCCAGGAGCAGGACCAGCACCACGCCACGGAGATTCGGAAAGGTCGCCATCGTTACGCTCACCAATAGGGCCGGTAAGGCCCATGATAGTACCGGGGGTACCGGGAATACGGATACCACGGATCGTACCAGGGGTCGTAGTACCGCCGCGGCTCCGGGAGCGGGGGCCACAAGTAATGGTACGCCACCGCCACCACCGGGTAGCGGTAGACGTAGTCACCGACCCGGCCCTCGCGGACCCCATCCAGGGTGCCCACCACCGTCAATGGACGGTCAGGCACGTAGATCACTGGATCGAGGAAGCGATCGACCCGCGCCAGGAATCGGCCGGTGGACCGGTCCACCTCCCGAGGCCGCCCATCGCGCTGCAACGGTCGCTCCACGATCTCCACCCAGGTGGCGTCGGCCTCGTGGCGCACCGAGACGATGGTGCCGCCCCACCGGATTCGCTCGCCGGCCACCCGGTCCGGCTCGGCGACGGACTGGCGGTAGGTCGGGGGATCGCCGGGGGCCGAACGGATCTCCTTGGGCGCGGCACTGCACCCGGCCACCACCAGCGCCGCCACTACCACCCCGGCGATCCAACCGCCCCTCATCCCGGAACCCTCCGCTACGGGCCTACTCCCAACTATAGACAGCGCCGCAGTTCAGAAGGTGCCACCGTCAGTGCGTCGCCCCTCGAGGGAACCATCGGCCCAGCAACCCGTGCCGCGGAGAAAAAACGAGCGCCAGGAGGAAAAAGGCCGTGGCCACCAACACCATCGTCCCCCCGGACGCCACGTTATAATGGAACGCTAAGTACAGCCCCAGCACCCCGGACGCGGCGCCGAAGAACGCCGCCAGGAGGATCATCCGCGGCAGGTGATCGGTGATCATGTAGGCGGTGGCCCCCGGCGTGATCAACATCGCCACCACCAGGATGATCCCCACCGTCTCCAGGCTGGCGACGATGGTCAGCGTCAACAGCAGGATCAGGCCGTAGTGGATCACTGTGGTGTTAAACCCCAGGGACTGGGCCTGAACCTCGTCGAAGGTGTAGGCGAACAGCTCCTTGTAGAAGAAGAGCACCGCTCCCACCGCCACCGCACCGGCGGCCAGGATCAACAGCAACGCCTCGGCCCCGACCCCCAGCACGTTACCGAAGAGCACATGGAGCAAGTGGGTGGAGGTGGCGATCTGGCTGATGATGACGACGCCGAGCGCGAAGGCGGCGGTGAACATCAGCCCCATGGCCGCGTCCGCCTTAAGCCGCGTCCGCCGCTCCAGCAGCCCGATCCCCACCGAGGTCAACGCCCCGGTCAGGAAGGCGCCGATGAAGAACGGCCAGCCCAGCAGGTAGGCCACCGCCACCCCCGGCAACACGGCGTGGGAGATGGCGTCGCCCAACAGCGCCCACCGCTTGAGGATCACGAAGCAGGAGAGTACCCCGCATACCGCGCCCACTACCACGGCGGCCAACAGGGCGCGCTGCATAAAAGCGTACTGAAACGGCTCGGCCACCGCCTCCGGCAGCAGGCTTACCACCGCCCCCACCACCACCAGCAACCCGTCCACCAGGAACATCCCCGGCGGACCTTCGCCCCCCCCGTTTACCCACACCCCTTGTGCGGTCACGCCCGCACCTCACGCAACCGTCCCGAGCCGCCGGCCCGGGCCAGCAGCGGATCAGCGGTGAGCAACAGCAACTCGTCGGTGAGCACTTCGTCCGGCGGCCCGGAGGCCACTACGGTCCGGTTGAAAAGGATGACGCGGTCGGCGTGTCGACGGGCGGCGGCCACATCGTGGGTGACCAACACGACGGTCCGCCCCTCCCGCCGCAGGTCGCGCATTACCTGGAAGATCAACGCCTCGCTGGCCCCGTCCACCCCCACCAGGGGCTCGTCCAAGAGCAGCAGGCGGGCATCCTGGGCCAAGGACCGGGCCAGCAAAACCCGCTTCTTCTGGCCACCGGAGAGGGTGCCGATATGGCTGCCGCCACGATCGGTCATGGCCACCGCGCTCAGGGCCCGCTCCAGGGCCTCCCGGTGTTCGCTCCCCGCCCACCGCCGAGGCATGAAGCGGCGCCATCCACCGGCCCGGCGCAGATGGCCGTAACGGGCCGAGAAGACCACCTCGCGCACGGTGGCGGGGAAGTCCCAATCGATGGCCTCGTGCTGCGGCATGTAGGCCACAGCGCCGCTGCGCCGGACCTCGGCCGGGTCTCCGCCGAGCACCGTAAGACGGCCGTGGCGCGGGTGCATCAGCCCCATGAAGAGCTTGAGGAGGGTCGACTTCCCGGCGCCGTTGGGTCCCACCACGGCCACCAACTCACCGGCGGGCAGTCCCAGGTCCACATCCCGGACCGCATCCGGGGCGCCCCCGCCGTACCCGGCGCAGAGGGCCGACGCCTCCAAGGCCATCTCCCCGCCCCGGCCCCACTGCCCAGAGGTACGTACCGGCCGGGCCGGCGCGGCGAACCGCTCCGGCGCCAAACGCTCTGCGCGATAGACCGCCGCCTCACTCACGAACCTCCCACCCCCTCGTC
>SKYL01000240.1 GCA_007127935.1 Halorhodospira sp.
GGTCCACTAGTTCCCGGGGCTTGGTTCCGGCTTCGAAGTCGCCCGCGGCGAGGTCGGAGATGCCGATGCTGGCGGTGATCGTGGCGACGCACCGGTCACCGAGATCCCAATGGTGTTCGGCCATGGCGGCCCGCAAGCGCTCCGCCAGGCCCACCGCCCCCGCCACCGGGGTGTTGGGCAGCGCCACTACGAACTCCTCGCCGCCGAAGCGGGCCAGCAGGTCGCCCTCGCGGATCAACCGGCGCAGCATCGCGGCGAACTGGCGCAGGGCCTCGTCACCGGCGGCGTGGCCGAGGTCGTCGTTGATGTGTTTGAAGTGATCGAGGTCGATCATCAGCAGCGAGAATTCGTGGCCGTGCCGTGCGGCGCGGGCCACCGCCGCCTGGGCCTCGGGGAAGAAGAAGCGGCGGTTGTGGGTCTGGGTCAGTTCGTCGACGATGGCCAGCCGCTCGTAGCGCAGCCGGTGCTCCTCGGCCTCTTCCAGGGCCTGCTCCATGACCGCGGTCCGCGCCGCCACCTCCTCCTCCATCCGGTGCAGGACGCGCCAGGTGGTCAAGATCTGGGCGAGAAAGTCGGCGAAGAGGTGGAGCATTCGCACGTGGTTCTCGTTCAGCGCGTGAGGTTCGGGGTGGGAGATGTTGAGCACCCCGAGGACGCTCTTGCCGAAGCGCATGGGTACGCTGATCAGGGAGCCGATGCCCCGGTTGTCGGCGCCGGGCAATCGGACGAACTGATCGTCCGTCGAGGTGTCGCCGCAGTGTTGGACCTCGCCGGTGGCCGCCGCCCGCCCGATCATCCCTTCGCCGAGGCGAAAGACCCGTTGGGGCCGGTCCTTCTTGCGCCCATCGCCCATCAGATCGGCCCAGTCCATGCCGGCGGCGTTGATCAACCGGTCGCCTTCCCTCAGGTAGATGGAGCACCGCTCCAGATCCTGGTTCTCCATGAGGCTGCGCAGCGCCCCTTCGATCAGGTCGCCTTCATCCGTCTGGTGGACGTCGAGGGAGGCCAGGCCGCGTAACGCGGAGAGGAAGTCGAGCAACTGGAAGAGTTGCCGGTTGGAGTCGCGGAAGGCCGAGGCGAAGGGCTGGAGGTCCATGGGGGCTATCCTGCCATCTGCCGGGCCAAGGTCTCGATCTCTTCGACCTTGCCGCGGAGTTTCTCCCGCTGGCCGGCGAAGCGGGCGGTGTTCAACCCCAGCGCTTCCAGGGCCGCCGGGTCGGCTTGGCGTTCCTCGCGGAAATAGAGTGCATGGGCCTGATTGGCGCACAGATCGATGAGCCGGCACATCCCGCGGAACTCCGGCGAGTCGTCCGGCCGGCCGCCGGACTCCACCGCGGCCACCACCGCCGGCGGCAGATGCCACTTGCGGGCGAGGGCCCCGGCGGCGAGGTGGTGGTTGATCCCGATCTCGTCCTCCTCGAGGGAGGCCATGTCCGCCTCCGGCTGGATGGCCGACCGGTTGAGTACGTTGGACATTTCGGCCGGAAAGGCCGAGGCGAGCACGATCAGGCCGAAGTTGTGCATCATCCCGCCGAGATAGGCCAGATCGGTCGCCACGGCGGACTCGGGTGGGAGGCGCGGGGCGAGGCTGCGGGCCAGCCAGGCGGTGGCCATGGCCACGAACCAGTAGCGGTCGAGCTGGAACGGCCGGCAGCGGCGGGTATCGAAAGGGGCGTTGAGGGCGATGCCCAGGGCGACGCTGCGCACCATGTTCAACCCGAGTACGCGGGTGATGGCGTCCTGCACCGAGTAGACCGGTGACGGCGAGGCGAAATAGGCGGAGTTGGCCAGCCCCACGATGCGCGCGGTGAGGCCCGGGTCCAGCTCGATGATGGCGGAGAGGCCGGCAATGCTGGCGTCATCGTCCGCGAGGTCGTCCAGCAGGCGCTGGGCGACCACCGGCAGTGGCGCCAGATCGAGAATCCGCCGGATCACGGCCTGCTGTTCGTTCTGTCTCACGGATGGCGTTCCCATGGTTCCCCGTGACCGGGGATTGGTGCCGATGTGTGGGCAAGTTACAGCAAAGATGCGGTCTTCGCGATACCGCGCGGGTGGTTCTTCCGTTAACGTGACGCCGCTGTCAGTCCGGAGTCGCGGCGGACGGCTTTCAGCAGGGCCACGACTTCATCGTCCTCCACTTGGCCGAAGTCACGGAACCAGACCCCGACGGCGTGGAACGCCCACGGCTGTTCCAGGCAGACCACCTCGTCGGCCACGGCGTTCAGCTGCTCCACGGTGTCGGGCGGCGCCACGCCGAGGGCGACGATCAGCCGCGCCGGGCCGTGGGCGCGGACCAACCGCAGTGCCGCCAGCAGCGTCGCGCCGGTGGCCGCGCCGTCGTCCACCATCACCACGAGGCGTCCGCCCGGGTCGATGGGTGGCCGCGCCTCCGCGTAACGCTTGCGCCTTTTCTTGAGTAGCGCCATCTGGTCCGCCTTCTCGCGTTCGACATAGCCTTCCGGTAGACGCTCCAGCCGTCCGACCTCGTTGAGTTCCATGGAGCCGTCCTCGCCCACCGCGCCGATGGCCAACTCCGGATTGCCGGGGGCCCCCAGCTTATGGACCAGTACGACGTCGAGGTCGCCGTCCAGCGCATCGGACAGGATGCGGCCCATCGGCACGCCGCCACGAGGGACCGCGAGCATCAAAGGGTTCTGCCCCTTCAGGTGGGCAAGGCGTTGGGCCAGTTGCCGGGCGGCGTCGGCGCGATCCGCGAACATGAGTCAGACTCTCCTTCCGTCTCTAATCGAGTAGGGCAGCTACCGGGTCGCCGCGATGCAGGGCGGCGATGAGGTCGGCCAGCAAGGGCTGCA
>SKYL01000210.1 GCA_007127935.1 Halorhodospira sp.
GGAGAGCCACATCAACAAGGCGGTGGAGTTGGGCTTTCTGCGCCGCTTGCGCGGCCAGGAGCACCGCTACGAAGTGCAACGCATCCTCAAGGCGTTCATCGACGCCCAATGGCTGGGCGAATTGGACGAGCGGCTGCGCGCTTACCGCGCCCAACTCGAGGACCGCGACGCGGGAGAAGCGTAGATGGAACTGCAGGCACTCGACTTTGCCGCCGACGAACAGCGCGCCGGCTTCCGCCTCCACCGCATGGAGCTTTACAACTGGGGCACCTTCCACGACCGGGTCTGGTCGATCCGGCCCGGCGGCGACAACGCCCTGCTCACCGGCGATATCGGCTCCGGCAAGTCGACCCTGGTCGACGCCGTCACCACGCTGCTGGTACCGGCCCAACGCATCGTCTACAACAAGGCGGCCGGCGCCGAGGCCAAGGAACGCTCCCTGCGCTCCTACGTGCTCGGCCACTACAAGTCGGAGCGCGACGAGAGCGGCGCCCACGCCAAGGCGGTGGCACTGCGCGATCACAACAGCTACTCGGTGATCCTGGCCCACTTCCACAACGAGGGCTTCGACCACTCAGTGACCCTGGCCCAGGTCTTCTGGATCAAGGACCAGGGCCAGCCCCAGCGCTTCTACGTGGTGGCCGACCGGGCGCTGACGATCCGCGACGACTTCGCCGACTTCGGCAGCGATCTCAACACGCTCAAGCGGCGTCTGCGAGCCGCCGAGCGGACCGAGGTCCACGACACCTTTCCGCCCTACGGCGCCGCCTTCCGGCGCCGCTTCGGCATCGAGGGCGAGCAGGCGTTGGAGCTGTTCAGCCAGACCGTCTCGATGAAGTCGGTGGGCAACCTCACCGACTTCGTCCGCACCCATATGCTGGAGGCGGCGCCGGTGGACGAGAAGATCAACGCCCTGATCACCCACTTCGACGATCTCAACCGCGCCCACGACGCGGTGGTCAACGCCCGCGCCCAGATCCAGGCCCTGGAGCCGCTGGTGGCCGCCGCCCATGACCACACCGAGAGCGCCGCGCGTACCGAGACGTGGCGAGCGTGCCGTGAGGCACTGGAGCCGTGGTTCGCCGGGATCAAGGCCGACCTGCTGGCCGAACGGATCGACAAGCTGGAGCGGGAGACCGCCCGGTACGCCACTCGCATCGCCGCGTTGCAGGACCGGCAACGGACGCACTTGGCCCGGCGGGACGACCTCAAGCGCGACATCGCCGAGCACGGCGGCGACCGCCTGGAGCGGCTGGCGCGGGAGATCGAGGAGTTGGGGCGCGAGCATCAGGCCCGCCGCGGCCGGGCCGAGCGGTACAATGCCCTGGCGCGGCAACTCGAGTTGCCCGAGGCCATCGACGGCGACACCTTCGCCGCCAACCACGGCCGCCTCGGCCAGGAGGCCGAGAGCACCGACACCCGGATCGGGGAGGCCCAGAACCGGCGCACCGAGGCCGATGTGGCGTTCCGCGAATTGAAGGATCGCCACGGCGAGATCGACACCGAGCTCACCTCCCTGCGCGGACGCCGCTCCAACATTCCGGCGGCGATGCTGGAGTTGCGCCACCGCCTCTGCGAGGAGACCGCTCTCGACCCGGAGACGCTGCCGTTCGCCGGCGAGTTGATCCAAGTCCACGACGACCAGCGCGACTGGGAGGGCGCCGCCGAGCGGCTGTTACACAACTTCGGCCTCTCGCTGCTGGTCCCCGACGGCCACTACCGCGCCGTGGCCGAGTGGGTCGACCGCACCCACCTGCGCGGCCGCCTGGTCTACTACCGGGTCCGCGACCGCCGCGACCGGACGCCCCCGGGCGACCTCCATCCGGACTCCCTGGTGCGCAAGCTGGCCATCCGCCCCGACTCGGCGTTCTACCCGTGGCTCGACGCCGAGTTGCGGCGGCGGTTCGATTACGCGTGCTGCGACGACCTGGAGCGCTTCCGCCGCGAGCCGCGGGCCGTCACCCGCGCCGGGCAGATCAAGGCCGGCGGCGAGCGCCACGAAAAGGACGACCGCCACCGCCTCGACGACCGCTCCCGCTACATCCTCGGCTGGAGCAACGAGGACAAGATCGCCGCCCTGGAGAAGCAAGCCGCCGATCTCCAAGCCCGCATGCAGGAGACCGGGGGGTGGATCGCGGCGCTGGAGGAAGAGACCAAGGCCCTGCTCCTGCGCCGCAACCAGCTGAGCCAATTGGAGGTCTTCACGGAGTTCCGCGAACTCGACTGGCAGACCGTGGTCGCCGAGATCGGCCGCCGGGAGGAGGAGAAGCGGCGCATCGAGGCGGAGTCCGACACCCTGCGCGCGCTGCAGCGGGAACTGGAGGCTTTGGAGGAGACGCTGCGGGACGTGGACGGCGAACTCGACCAGGTCAAGAACGGGCGCGCCCGCCTGGAAGAGCAGCGTGAGCGGGCCGCCGAGGCGCTGGAGGCGGCCCGCTTACGGCACGCCGCCGCCGGCGAGGAGGTGCGGGAACGGGTCTTCCCGCTGCTGGCCGCGCAGCGTGACGAGGCGCTGGCGGGGCGCCGGCTCACCGTCGAGTCGTGCGACAACGCCCAGTCCGAGATGCGCGAGTGGTTGCAGAAGCACATCGACAACGAGGAGAAGCGGCTCAAGCGGCTGGCCGAAAAGGTGATCACCGCGATGGGCGATTTCCGCCACCGCTGGCCGTTGGAGACGCGGGAGATGGACGCCAACCTCGCCGCCGCCGGGGAGTACACCGCGCTTCTCGACACCCTCCAGAGCGACGATCTGCCCCGTTTCGAGCAACGCTTCAAAGAGTTGCTCAATGAGAACA
>SKYL01000202.1 GCA_007127935.1 Halorhodospira sp.
CGTGCCGGTGGCCGTTCGCGGCGGCGGCGTGGAAGCCGGGGCGGCGGCGCGGGCCGGTCTCGGTCTCTTGGACCCCGAGGGCGAGGCGCCCCGGCGGGAGGAGGCCGCGCCGCCGGGCGCTCCGGCGTGCGGCGCCACTGCCCGCGTGATCGAGGCGCCGGTCCGTTCCGGCCAGCAGATCTACGCCCGGGGGGCGGACCTAGTGGTGTTGGGTCCGGTCGGCGCGGGTGCCGAGGTGCTGGCGGACGGCCACATTCACGTCTATGGTGCGTTGCGGGGGCGGGCGTTGGCCGGTGTCCAGGGGGAGACCGGGGCGCGCATCTTCTGTACTGCGATGGAGGCCGAATTGGTCTCCATCGCCGGCCGTTACCAGTTGAGCGACCGCTTCGACGACGGATTGCTGGGGCGGCCCGCCCAGGTGCGTCTCGACGGCGAGACGCTGTATATTGAACCGATTTGCCCGCAACGTGCGGAGATCTAGCCGCCACGGCTACCAAAGGGGGGGAAAGGGTGTCCAGGATCGTCGTGATTACCTCGGGGAAGGGCGGAGTCGGCAAGACCACCACCGCCGCCGCCTTTGCCGCCGGCTTGGCACGGGCCGGGCACCGCACCGCGGTGGTCGATTTCGACGTCGGGCTGCGTAACCTCGACCTGATCATGGGGTGCGAGCGGCGGGTGGTCTTCGACTTCGTCAACGTCATCCAGGGTGAGGCGAAGCTCCACCAGGCGCTGATCAAGGACAAGCGCGTCGACGGGCTGTTCATCCTCCCCGCCTCCCAGACCCGGGACAAGGAGGCCCTCACCGACGAGGGCGTGGAACAGGTCTTGAACGCCTTGCGGGAGGAGTTCGACTACGTGATCTGCGACTCCCCGGCCGGCATCGAGCGGGGCGCCCACCTGGCCGCGTACTACGCCGACGAGGCGGTGGTGGTGGCCAACCCGGAGGTCTCCTCGGTGCGCGATTCGGATCGCGTGCTCGGCCTCTTGGCCAGCCGCACCCGCCGCGCCGAGCGCAACGAGGAGCCGGTGCGGGAGCACCTGCTGCTCAGCCGCTACGATCCGGCCCGGGTGGAGCGGGGGGAGATGCTCAGTGTCGAAGATGTGCGGGAGATCCTGGCCATCGACCTGTTGGGTGTGATCCCGGAGTCTCAGGCCGTGCTCAATGCCTCCAACGCCGGCATCCCGGTGATCCTGGAGGAGGAGGCGGACGCCGGACAAGCGTATGCGGACGTGGTGGCCCGCTTTCTCGGAGAAGATCGCCCGCACCGGTTCTTGACCGCCGAGCGCAAGGGGATCTTCGAACGGATGTTCGGGGGGTAGGGGTATGGGACTGGCCGATTACTTTCGTGACCGCTCCCGGGGCGGCAGCGCACGGGTCGCCAAGGAGCGGCTGCAGATCATCGTCTCCCACGAACGCGCCCAGCGTGGAGGTCCCGACTACCTCCCGATGTTGCGCGAGGAGCTGCTGGAGGTGGTGCGCCGATACGTCACCGTCGACCGCGAGGCGGTACGGGTCAAGCTGGACCGGCACCAGGACCGGGAGGTTCTGGAGCTGAACATCACCTTGCCCGACCGCACTCCCTAGCTGCGGCCTTGCTGGGTGACGTCGACGTTCAGGCGCAACTGCTGCCCCGGCTGCAGGTAGCTGCCCTCCGGAATGTTGTTCCACCGCTTGATGTCCTGGACCCGGACGTTGAACCGCTGGCCGATGCGGTAGAGCGAGTCACCGCGCCGGACCCGGTAGGTGACGGCTTGGGTGCGCGCCTGGGGGCCGGTGTTGGAAGCCGTGCGCACGGCCTGCTCCCCGTCGAGCCAGAGGACCAGCCGCTGATTGGGGCGCAGGGTGTCGGTGGGGGCCATGCCGTTCCAGCGCGCCAGTTGCCGCACGGTCACCCCGTAGCGGCGGGAGATTTCCCACAACGTCTCACCGGAGCGTACCGTGTGCTCCTGCCGGAGTCCCTGCCGGTTCTGTTGTTGCAGGCTGCGCAGCCGGTTGGCCGCGGTCAGCGAGTACTCGCTGGGGGCGCGGCTAGAAACCGGCACGAAGAGGTGGTCGCCGGCGCGGATGACGTCGCCGCGCAGGTTATTGATGTCCCGAACCAGGCTCACCGTGGTGTTGTACCGCCGGGCGATGTGGCTCAACGTCTCGCCGTTCTGGATCTGGTGGCGGTGCCATTCCACGAACTCCTCCGGCGGGATCTGAGCCAGCCGGTCGTGGAACCGCCCGGTCCGGTCCAGCGGCAGCACCAGGCGGTGAGGACCCTGGGGATGGGTGGCCCAACTGTTGTAGCCGGGGTTCAGGGAGTAGAGCTGGTCGATGGTCAGGTCGGCCATTTCCGCGGCCAGGGCCAGGTCGATCTGGCGGTCCAACTCGACGATATCGATGTGCGGCACGTTGGGAATGTGGGGCAGGGCGATCTGGTGGCCCTCGGGGTCGCCCAGGATCTCCCGCATCGCCAGGATGCGCGGGACGTAGACCATGGTCTCGGACGGCAGGCGCAGGTTCCAGTAGGTGGGTTCCACCCCCTCGGCCCGGGCCCGCCGCACGGCGGCCTGGACGTTGCCGGTGCCGGCGTTGTAGGCGGCCAGAGCCAGCAGCCAGTCGCCGCCGAAGCGCTGGTGGAGCCGCTCCAGGTAGGTCAATCCGGCGTAGGTGGCGGCGATCACATCGCGCCGCCCGTCATACCAATAGTTCATTTCCAGGTCGAAGATCCGCCCGGTGCTGGGGATGAACTGCCAGATGCCGGCGGCCCGGCCGTGGGAGTAGGCGAACGGCCGGAAG
>SKYL01000305.1 GCA_007127935.1 Halorhodospira sp.
CCCCCGAATGGGGGAACCCCACCCCCCGGACCACGCAATGACACGGTCCTGTTCGTTGAAAGTATCATTTTATTACTACTTACCGGGTGCCTCGGAGGACACGCATGCAGCTTCGACGTTGGCTCCGTTTCATCGCCGGATACGGAGCCCTGGGGATCGCGGTGGCGGCCACGGTGATGTGGCTGCAACCGAGTCTCCTCACCCCGACGGCGCCGAACCTCCACGTGGAGTCCGGCGGCGACGCCCCGCGGGCGGTGGGTCCGGTCTCGTACGCCGACGCGGTGGAGCGCGCCGCGCCGGCGGTGGTCAACATTTTCACCGCCAAGCGCGTCCCGGAACAGGCGCTGCCGCCCCTCTTCGAAGACCCGATCTTCCGCCGCTTCTTTGGTGACCCGCCCCGGCAGCGGGAGCGGACCCAAACCAGCCTTGGCTCCGGGGTCATCATCAGCGACCAAGGCTATGTGGTCACCAACCACCACGTCATCGACGGCGCCGACGAGATACAGGTGATGCTGGCCGACGGCAGGGAGCTGCGCGCCCAGGTGGTGGGCATGGACCCGGAGACCGACTTGGCGGTGCTCTTCATCGACGCCCGCGACCTGCCGGTGATCACCTTCGGCCGGGACGAAGAAGCGCGGGTGGGCGACGTGGTCCTGGCCATCGGCAATCCGTTCGGCGTCGGTCAGACCGTCACCCAGGGCATCATCAGCGCCACCGGACGAGACCAGTTGGGGCTCTCCACCTTCGAGAACTTCATTCAGACCGACGCGGCCATCAATCCCGGCAACTCCGGCGGCGCGCTGGTGGACGCCCACGGGCGGCTGATCGGTATCAACACGGCGATCTTCAGCCGCACCGGGGGCCACCAGGGGATCGGCTTCGCCATCCCGGCCGGGCTGGCCTTGGACGTAATGCGGGACTTGATCGAGCACGGCCGGGTGGTGCGGGGCTGGCTCGGCGTTCAGGCCCAGACCCTCACCGAACCGCTGGCGCATTCGTTCGGGCTGGAGATCCCCGGTGGGGTGGTGCTGACCGGAATCATGCGGGGTGGCCCCGCCGACTTGGCCGGGCTCCAGCCCGGTGACGTGGTAATCCGGGTGGGAGAGCGGGAGGTGGCCAACGTGCAGCAACTGCTGCGGGCGGTGAGCGATCATGAGCCGGGGGAGGCGGTGGCGATTCAAGGGTTCCGGAGCGGGGAGGCGGTGGAGATCCGGGTGATTCTGGCGCAGCGGCCGGAGCAAATGCGACAGCCGCAACCACCGCGGCGGTGATTGGACGCCTTGGTGGTTGGGGATTGCTTCGTCGCTTCGCTCCTCGCAATGACGGAGCATGTTCGCAATGACGGGTGATCTTGCCGACGGGTGATCTTCCCGACGGGTGATCTTCCCGACGGGTTATTCAGCGTTTCCTAGGATGTTGAGGAAGGCGTCATTCTCTTCGGGCGTGCCGACGGTCACCCGGAGGCAGTCGGCCAGGCGGGGGTGGCTGCTGTCCAGGTTCTTGATCAGGACGCCGCCCCGGCGGAGGGCTTCGTGGACGGCGCCGCCGCGCCCCGGCGGCAGGCGGAAGGTGATGAAGTTGGTGGCGCTGGGGAGGACCTCCAGCACGCCGGCTTGGGCCACCAACGCGGCCGCCAGGCGCTCCCGTTCGGCGCGGACGCGGGCGACCGCCGCCTCCAACCGGTCGTTGTGCTCCAGAGCGAAGGCCGCGCCGGCCTGGGCCAGGGAGCCCAGGTTGTAAGGCATGCGGCACTTCTCCAACTCTTCGACCCAGGCCGGATGGGCCGCCAACATCCCCACCCGCAGCCCCGCCAGGCCGACCTTGGAGAGGGTGCGCAGGACCACCAGGTTGGGATGCTCCATCACCCGGGGCAGGAAGCTGTGGTCGGCGTAGGCGTAGTACGCCTCGTCCACCACCACGACCCCCTCCGCCGCCCGGATGACGGCCTCCACGGCCTCCGGCTCCAAGGCGTTGCCGGTGGGGTTGTTGGGATGGGCGAGGTAGACCACCGCCGGGCGGTGGCGGTGCAGGGCCTCCAGCGTCGCCTCGACATCGATGCCGAAGGCCTCGTCGAGTTCCACTTCCGCGAATCCACTGCCGGTCACCGTGGCAATAATCCGGTACATGGCAAAGCTCGGAGCGGGGGCGAGGACGGTGCGTCCGGCGCCGGCCAGGGCCAGGTTCAGTAGCTGGATCAGTTCGTCGGAGCCGTTGCCCAGCATGAGTCCCGCCCCTTGGGGAACGGGCATCACGCGGCGCAGGGCGGCCTTGAGGCCGGCGGCGGAGGGGTCGGGGTAGCGGTTGGCCTCGACCCGGCCCAGGGCCTCCGCCCACGCATCGGCCCACTCCCGCTCCGGCCACGGCCACGGGCTCTCCATGGCGTCGAGCTTGATCAGCCCCCGGGCATCCCCGACGGCGTAGGCCGACAATCCCTGGATCTCGGGTCGGACGCAGGCCCGCGCCCGGCCGGCGGCGTCACCGGTCACTGCCCGTCACCACCACCGCGGTACTCCGCCGAGCGGGCGTGGGCGGTCAGCCCCTCCCCCCGGGCCAACACCGAAGCGGTCGCCCCCAAGGTCGCGGCGCCCGCCGGCGAGCAGTGGAGCACCGTACTCCGCTTCTGGAACTCGTAGGCCCCCAAGGGCGAGGCGAACCGGGCGGTGCGCGCCGTGGGCAGGGTGTGGTTCGGTCCGGCGCAGTAGTCGCCCACCGCCTCCGCGGTGTGGCGGCCGAAGAAGACGGCGCCGGCGTGGCGGATCCCCTCGGCCAACCGCTCCGGCTCGGCCACCGACAACTCCAGGTGCTCCGGGGCGATCCGGTTGGCCACTTCCTGGGCCTCGGTAAGGTCGCGCACGCAGATCAGCGCCCCGCGGGCGTTCAAGGAGGCGCGGATGATCTCGGAGCGCTCCATGTCGGGCAGCAGCCGCTCCATGGATGCCTGCACCTGATCGAGATAGAGGGGGTCCGGGCAGACCAGGATGGCCTGGGCCTGCTCGTCGTGCTCCGCCTGGGAGAAGAGGTCCATGGCCACCCAGTCCGGATCGGTCTGACCGTCGCTGATGATCAAGACCTCCGACGGCCCGGCGATCAGGTCGATGCCGACCTTGCCGAAGACGCGGCGCTTGGCCTCGGCCACGTAGGCGTTGCCGGGGCCGACGATCTTATCCACCTCGGGCACCGTCTCGGTCCCGTAGGCCAGGGCGGCCACCGCCTGGGCGCCACCGATGGTAAAGATGCGATCCACACCGGCCACCTCGGCGGCGGCCAGCACCACCGCCGGGACGCTGCCATCCGGCACCGGGACGGTCATGACGATCTCACCGACCCCGGCCACCCGGGCCGGCACGGCACTCATCAGCACCGACGACGGGTAGGCGGCCTTGCCGCCCGGCACGTAGATGCCCACCCGGTCCAGCGGCGTGACCTTTTGGCCAAGCACGGTGCCGTCGGCCTCGGTGTACGTCCACGGCTCCAGGAGTTGCCGGCGGGCGTAGACACGAATGCGCTCCGCCGCCACCTCCAGGGCCTCGCGCACCTCCGGCGGCACATCCTGCATCGCCGCCCGGCGCCGTTCGAGAGGCACTTCCAGATCCGCCGCGTCGGCGACCTCGGCCCCGTCGAACCGCCGGGCGTAGTCCAACAGAGCGGCGTCCCCGTCCCGGCGTACCGCATCGACGATCTCGGCCACGGCGCGCTCCAGTTCCACGTTCGGTTGCGCCTCCCAGCCGGTGAGCCGTTCCAGGCTCTCCCAAAAGTCGGGCTGGGTGGTGCTCAGCCGGGCAATATCGACCATGGCTCTACCCTCGTCTACCGCTCACTTAGGATGTCTGTTGCGCCCGCACGGCCTCGGCCAGGTTGTCCACCAAGGCGCGCACCCGACGGTGGGCGATCTTCATGGACGCCTTGTTGACCACCAGCCGGGAGCTGATCTCCTCGATGGTCTCCAGCGGCACCAAGCCGTTGGCGCGCAGGGTGCCGCCGGTATCCACCAGATCGACGATGAAGTCGGCCATCCCCACCAGCGGGGCCAACTCCATGGAGCCGTAGAGCTTGATCAACTCCACCTGAATACCGCGGGAGGCGAAGTACCGCCGCGTGATGTTGACGAACTTGGTGGCCACCCGGGGGCGGCCCCGGGTGAAATCGGTGCCGGGATGACCGGCCACCATCAAACGACAGCGGGCGATCCCCAGGTCCAGCGGATCGTAGAGCCCCTCGCTGCCGTACTCCATCAGGACGTCACGGCCGGCGACGCCAAGATCGGCGCCCCCGTGCTCGACGTAGGGCGGCACATCGGTGGCCCGCACGATGAGCAGGCGCAGATCGTCCCGGTTGGTGCCGATGATGAGCCGGCGGCTCGACTCCGGGTCTTCCTCCGGCACCACGCCGCAGGCCGCCAACAGCGGCAGCGTATCCTCCAGGATGCGCCCCTTGGACAGCGCCAACGTCAACGGCCGTTTCATGGGCATTTGGTCACTCCGGCAGGCGGCGAATATCCGCGCCCAGTTGGGCCAGCTTCTCCTCGATACACTCGTAGCCCCTGTCGATATGATAGATCCGGTCCACCCGGGTCTCCCCGTCGGCCACCAGGCCCGCCAACACCAGGCTGGCGGAGGCGCGCAGATCGGTGGCCATGACCGGCGCGGCAGTGAGCCGGTCGACGCCGCGGATGTGCGCCGTCTGACCGTCGATGTGGATATCGGCGCCCATGCGCTGCATCTCCAGGCAGTGCATGAAGCGGTTCTCGAAGACCTTCTCCACTACATCGCCAGCACCTATGCCGATGGCGTCCAGGGCGCAGAACTGGGCCTGCATGTCGGTGGGGAATCCAGGATACGGCGCCGTGGTGATGCTCACCGCCCGGGGGCGCCCGGTCATCGTCAACTCGATCCAGTCCGCACCCGTTTCGACCACGGCCCCGGCCTCCCTCAGCTTGTCGATGACCACCTCCAACAGCGCCGGCTGGGTGTCTTTCACTTTGACCCGGCCACCGCACATGGCCACTGCCGTAAGATAGGTGCCGGTCTCGATCCGGTCGGGCAACACGCTGTATTCGATGCCATGGAGCCGATCCACCCCTTCAATGACCAGCGTGGAAGTACCGGCCCCCTCCACACGCCCCCCCATACCATTCAGGCAACGCGCCAGATCGACCACCTCCGGCTCCCGGGCGGCGTTCTCGATCACCGTTGTCCCCCGCGCCAGGGCGGCGGCCATCATGAGATTCTCGGTGCCGGTCACGGTGGAGACCTCCATGCGCAGGCGTGCGCCGTGGAGGCGCTCGGCCCGCCCCTTGATATAGCCGTCCTCGATGGTGATCTCCGCCCCCATGGCGCGCAGACCCTCCACGTGCAGGTTCACCGGCCGCGAGCCGATGGCGCACCCCCCCGGCAGCGAGACCTCGGCCCGTCCGAAGCGGGCCAACAGTGGACCGAGCACCAGGATGGAGGCGCGCATGGTCTTGACCAGTTCGTAGGGCGCCCGGAAGCTTTTGATGGTGGAGGCGTCCACCTCCACCTGCATGCGTTCATGGACGGTCAACTCCACCCCCATGCGGCCCAATAGCTCCATGGTGGTGGTGATGTCGTGCAGGTGGGGGATGTTGCCGACGGTCATCGGACCGTCCGCCAGCAGGGTCGCCGCCATGACCGGCAGCGCGGCGTTCTTGGCGCCGGAGATGCGGATCTCGCCCTCTAGCGGGCGGCCGCCCCGGATGAGCAGCCGCTCCATGGGCTTAGCCGGCCTCCCGCTCCGAGGGCGTCAACGTGCGCATGGAGATGGCGTGCAGCGCCTCGGAGTCGATATGCTCGCGCAACACGTCGTAGACCATGCGGTGACGTTTCAACGGGGGCTTGCCTTCAAAGGAGGGGCTGACGATCTGGGCCTGAAAGTGGCGCCCGTCGCCCTCCACGACGACCTCCGCGTCGTCCATGGCGGCACGCAGAATCCGTTCGATCTCCTCAGGATTCATGAACTCTCGGGGCTCCTCGAATACCAATTTGGGGGCCGCCCGGGGCGGAGGGCGGACGATTATATATGATTTGGATCGATTCAGCGCGGCGAATCGTCACCATCCAGGCCCAAGGCCCCTTCCACGCCGCTGACTCTGGCAAACGCCAATAGCTGCTCCGGGGGGCGGCGCAGGATCAGAGAGCCGCCGGCGCGGCGGGCCTGGCGGCTCCACCCCACCAACAGCGCAAGCCCCGCGCTGTCCGTGCGCTCCACGGTGGAGAGATCCAATTCCACAGCCTCGGCGCGGGCGATCCGCAGCGTCTCACGCGCCCAGAGGGCACCCACCGTAACGAAGGTCAGCGGCCCGCACAAGCGTAGCGAACCACCGTCCGCCGCCTCTAGACGGGCCGTCATTGGAAGCCGATCTCCCGATTACGCTGCGCCATATCATGAATGATCTCCTCCAGCGAGCGATCACGCAGGCGGGCTCGGAAATCCTCCCGATAGTTATGTACCAGGCTGACCCCCTCCGCGATGAGGTCGATCAGCTTCCAGCCATCATCGGTCTGGTGAAGTACGTAGATCACCCGGGCATTGACCTCGCCGCGCCGGATATCCATCCCCACCTGGACCTCCCCGTCCCGGCGGCGGGCGCCGAGCACCTGGGCATCGAAACCGCGGTAGTCCTCCAACGCCGTACCGTAGGTCCGCAGCAGGCTGCGCCGGAACTCAACAACGAAACGTTCCCTGGTCTCCGCATCGGCATCCCGCCAGAACGGACCCAGCACCCGGGCGCCGATATGGTTGAAATCAATATGGGGGATCACCACCGGACCGAGCACCTCGTACATCGCCACCGGGTCCCCGACGATCTCGGCGCCGTGCTCCTCCAGCAGCGCCAACACCCGATCCGTGGTCTCCTCCACCAGGACACGGGGGTCCGACTGCGCCCCAGCGGGCGCGGCCCACACTACCGCAACCATCAACCCGATGAACCACCGCACTTTTTAGTCCCCCATGCCGGTCATGAATTGACCGATGATCCGCTCCAAGACAACGGCGGACTGCGTGTTCTCGATTCGCCCCCCCGCCGCGAGTGGCTCATCCTCCCACCCGGCCTCCAGGCCGATGTACTGCTCACCCAACAGGCCCGCCGTGTAGATTGCCGCCCCGGTGTCCCGGGGGATGCGGTTGTAGCGTTGATCGATCTTCAACACCACCCGCGCCTGGTGTCGTTCCGAATCGAGTTGGATCGACTCCACCCGGCCAACCCGGACACCGGCCATGTTCACCGGTGCCTTCTCCCGCAGGCCGCCCACGTTGTCGAAGTAGGCGGTCACCTGGTAGCCCGGCGGCGGGCGCAGCTCGGTCAAACCGGCGATCTGCAGGGCCAACACCATCAACGCCGCGAGACCCGCGGCCACGAAGGCGCCCACCCAGATCTCGATCATACGCTGGCTCGCCATTCTCTCCCCCTCTCCCTCAATCGAACATCAATGCGGTCAGCAGGAAGTCCAATCCCAGCACGGCCAGAGAGGCGTGCACCACACCCATGGTGGTGGCGCGGCTCACTCCCTGAGAAGTGGGCTCCGCCTCGTAGCCTTTATGCAGGGCGATCCATCCGGCCACGAAGCCGAAGACCACGCTCTTGATGAAGCCGTTCAAGATATCATCGCGCACCGAGACGGCGGACTGCATGTTGGACCAAAAAGCCCCGGCGTCGATTCCGATCATCCCCACCGCCACCAGGTAACCGCCCAACACACCCACGGCGCTGAAGACAACCGCCAACAGCGGGACCGAAATGAACGAGGCGATGAAACGCGGCGCCAGAATCCGCCGCTCCGGGTCCACCGCCATCATTTCCATGCTGGAGAGCTGCTCGGTGGCCTTCATCAGACCCACCTCGGCGGTCAGCGATGAACCGGCCCGCCCCGCGAAGAGCAGGGCGGTCACCACCGGCCCCAACTCGCGCACCAGGGAGAGGGCCACCAGCGTACCCACCGACTCGGCGGCGCCGAAATCCACCAAGGTGTAGTACCCCTGAAGGCCCAGCACCATGCCGACGAAGAGGGACGAGACGACGATGATCACCATGGAGAGCACGCCCACCGCGTAGACCTGCTCGATGATCAGCCGGGGCCGCCGCAACGCCGCCGGCACCGCCGCCAGGAGGCGTAACACCAGCACCACCGCCCGCCCCAACCCCTGCAGACCGAGCAGGGTCCGTTGCCCCAAGGCCGCCACAAGATCGGTCACCGCCCCTCCCCGCCATCGAAAAGATCCGCTTCCAGCGCCGGCGCAGGGTAGTGGAACGGCACCGGCCCGTCGGGCCGGGCGTCCAGAAACTGGCGCACCCACTCCGAAGAGGAGTCCCGTAGTTCGTCCGGCGTGCCCTCGGCGATGACCCGCCCGTCGGCCAAGACATAGACGTAGTCGGCGATGGCCATGGTCTCATGCACATCATGGGAGACCACGATAGAGGTCAGCCCCAACAGGTCGTTGAGCCGCCGGATCAGCGTGACCAGAACCCCCATGGTGATGGGATCTTGTCCGGTGAACGGCTCGTCGTACATCACCAACACCGGATCGAGGGCGATGGCCCGGGCCAGCGCCACCCGGCGCGCCATCCCGCCGGAAAGCTCCGCCGGCATCAGATGGCGGGCGCCCCGCAACCCCACCGCCTGCAGCTTGAGCAGCACCAGATCGCGCACCAACGGCTCGGGTAGCCCGGTGTGTTCGCGGATCGGGAAAGCGACATTGTCGAAGACCGACAGGTCGGTGAAGAGCGCCCCGCTTTGGAAGAGCATCCCCATGCGCCGGCGCAACCGGTAGAGACCGGGGCGCGGCAAGGCGGCGACCTCCTGGCCCTCCACCCGGACCGAACCGGCATGGGGCCGCAACTGCCCGCCAATGAGGCGCAACAGGGTCGTCTTACCGCTGCCGCTGGGTCCCATAATGGCCGTCACCCTCCCCGCGGACACGTCGAGGTCGACCCCGTCGAAGATGGCCCGGTCGCCCCGCCGGAACACGAGTCCTCGGGCCTTCACCAGGGGTTCCGTTGTGGATGAATCGGCGGGCATGACACTCCTTCGAAAGGCCACCAAACAGCGTACAATACCGCGCATGTGAACCACGCGCACCCACAAATCACGATCACGGAACGGACCCTCTCGCCGCCAAGGCCCATGACACGCAATGCCTACCGCCCCCCCTTTTTTCCTCTGGTCGCAACGGCGATCGCCATTGCCATACTGGGTCTATGGTTCAGCCGGGAGCCGGGTCCGCCGCCGTACCAGGATGAGCCGGCGGCTGAGCGCACAGATTACCTCTTGGAAAGATTTGCCACCACCACTTACCGTGAGGACGGCACCCTGGAAGGAACCCTGTACGGCTCCCAGGCGCATCACTACCCGGAACGCGGCGACCTGGAGGTGGACACTCCCCTCATGGAGTGGACATCCGAGACCGGCGACCTTTGGCTCTCCTGGTCTCCAGCCGGCGTAGCCAGAGAGAACGACGGAACCCTTTTGCTTTTGGAAGACGTTGTCATCCAACGGCCAGCCACAGCAACACGCCCTCAACTGGTGATCGAAACCCGTGACCTTCTGGTCCATACGCGGAGCGGCACAGCCACTTCCGATGCTCCCAGCAAGGCCTACGAACCGAGGGGATGGGCCACCAGCGTCGGGTTGACTGTACACTTCGAAGACGACCGTCTCGAACTTCACAAAAATGCCCGGGGACGATATGAGGCACCCTGACCGTTTTCCGACTCACCGCTGGGGGGTCATTGCCGCATGCGCCCTGCTGTCGACCGTGACGCCCTTCCCTGCCGGAGAAGCCGCGGAGCCCGGCACAGCCCCGGAGCCCCCGGTTGAAATCGAAGCCGATCAGGCAGATATGGACGCCGAAAGCGGCATCAGCGTCTATACCGGAGACGCCATCCTCACGCGCGGCGAGATGCGCATTACCGGCGATGTCATGGAAGTCTACACCGATCGGGACGGCGCCCTGGAACGTGTCTTTGTAAGGGGCCAACCCGCCACTTACTATGACCATCCGGTAGATCAGCCGCGGCCGGTCCAAGGGCAAGCCGAGACCATGGAATACTTCACTTCGGGCCCGGAGCGGGTCATCCTCCGCGGCGCGGCGCATCTGTGGCAAGGCCAAGACGAAATCACCGGAGAATCCATCCACGCGGACTTGGAGCGGCAATGGGTGGAAGCTCGAAGCGGCGAAGGCCGCCGTGCACGCACCGTTATTTACCCCGGCCAACGTGAAGAAAGCTCCCAATGACCACCCTCTCCGCCCATAACCTCGTCAAACGCTTCCGCGGACGCACGGTGGTGGATGGCGCCGAACTGGAGGTCCGGAACGGTGAGATCGTCGGCTTGCTGGGGCCCAACGGCGCCGGCAAGACCACCTGTTTTTACATGGTCGTCGGCCTGATCCCGGCGGACGAAGGCCAGATTCGCATTGATGACGAGGATATTACCCGGTTGCCGATGCACGGGCGCGCTCGCCGAGGTATCGGTTACCTCCCCCAGGAGGCCTCCGTCTTCCGCAAGCTCTCGGTGGCGGAGAACATCATGGCGATCCTGGAGTTGCGCAAGGACCTGGACCGGGCCGGGCGCCGCCGGCGCATGGAACAACTGATGGAAGAGTTCGGCGTCTCCCACTTGGCCGACTCCCC